>JADGHA010000287.1 GCA_019689695.1 Micromonosporaceae bacterium
CGGTAGACCCCGGCGAGCACCGAGCCGAGCACCGCGATGCCGAGCGCGCCGGCAACCTGCCGGACGGTGTTGCTCACCGCCGAGCCCACACCGGCCTTCTCCCGCGGCAGCGTCGACATGATCGACTCGGTCGCCGGCGGGATGACGTTGGCCATGCCGGTGCCCTGCACGGCGAAGAGCAGGGCCAGCACCCAGACCGGGGTGTCCGCACTGACCACCACGAACGCGGCCAGGGCCACCACGTTGAGCCCCATGCCGGCGGCGGAGACGGCCTTCGCCCCGTACCGCTTGACAGCCGCCGAGGACAGCGGCGCGAAGACCAGCTGCGCGGCCGCGAAGGGCAGGAACAGCATGCCGGTCTCCAGCGGGCTGTAGCCGCGGACCAGCTGCAGGTAGAACGAGGTGAAGAAGAAGACGCCCAGGCCGGCGAAGAAGACCAGGCCGATGACGCCAGCCGCGGCGGAGAACCGCGGGTTCCCGAACAGCTTGACGTCCAGCGACGGGAACTCCACCCGGCGCTCCCAGGCCACGAACCCGGCCAGCACCGCGGTGCCGCCGAGGATCGCCGCCCAGACCACCGGCCGGCCGAAGCCGTGCTCGCCGCCGTTGATGATGCCGTAGGTCAGGCCGACCAGGCCGACCACGGACAGCAGCACGCCGACCACGTCGATCCGGCCGGGCTTCGGGTCGCGCGACTCGGGCACCAGCGCAGCGATCAGAGCCAGACCGAGCACCACCACCGGCACGTTGATCAGGAAGACCGAGCCCCACCAGAAGCGCTCCAGCAGCGCGCCGCCGACGATCGGGCCGATCGCCGCGCCGAGGCCGACCGCACCGGCCCACATGCCGATGGCCCGGGCCCGCTCCCGCGGGTCGAAGACGTTCGAGATGATCGACAGGGTGGCCGGCATGATCGCCGCGGCGCCGATGCCCATCAGCGCCCGCGCGCCGATGAGCTGGCCGGGGTTCTGCGCGTACGCCGAGGCGAGCGACGCCAGGCCGAACAACGCCAGACCGACGGTGAGAAAGCGCTTGCGACCGAACCGGTCGCCGAGCACGCCGAAGCTGAACAGCAGCCCGGCGAAGACCAGGGTGTAGGAGTTGATCGCCCACTCCAGCTCGCTCTGCGTGGCGCCGAGCCCGTGCACCGGGTCGGCGAGCGTACGCAGGGCCACGTTCAGGACGGTGTTGTCCAGCACCACCACGAGCAGGCTGACAACGAGGACCGCGAGGATGCCCCACCGGCGCGGGTGGCCGGTCTGCGCGGGCGCGCTCGCGGTGGCTTGCGGATTGTCTGGCACTCTTCCCCCATGAGATGAAACGGGACCGTCTCGTAATGTAAACGAGCCTACGAGGACCAACGCAGATACGGAACGATTCCGTCTCGGAAGTGCCCGGCGTCACACGGTCAGCCGTTGAGGTACGCGAGCACCGCGAGCACCCGCCGGTTGTCGTCGTCGCAGGGGGCCAGGTCGAGCTTGCTGAAGATGCTCGAAATGTGCTTGCCGACCGCCTTCTCCGTGACGAACAGCCGCTGCGCGATCGCCGCGTTGGACCGGCCCTCCGCCATCAGCTCCAGCACCTCGCGCTCGCGCGGCGTGAGCCGGCCCAGCGGCTCCTCCCGGGACCGGCGGGCGACCAGCTGGCTGACCACCTCCGGGTCCAGCGCGGTGCCACCACCGGCCACCCGGCGCACCGCCTCGATGAACTGGTCGCCGTTGAACACCCGGTCCTTGAGCAGGTAGCCCACCCCGGCCGACCCGTCCGCGAGCAGCTCCCGGGCGTACAGCTGCTCGACGTACTGTGACAGCACCAGCACCGGCAGGCCGGGCACCTGCCGGCGCGCCTCCAGCACCGCCTGCAGCCCTTCGTCGGTGAACGACGGCGGCAGCCGTACGTCCACCACCGCCACGTCCGGCCGGTGCTCGACCAGGGCGCGGATCAGGCCGGGTCCGTCCGCCACGGCCTCCGCGATCTCGAAGCCGTACGCCTGCAGCAGCCGCACCAGCCCGTCCCGCAGGAGGAAGAGGTCCTCGGCCAGGACAACCCGCACTACCCGCCTGCCTTCCCTAACGCCGGACCGCCCGGCCCTAACGCCGGACCGTGCACGGCACCTCCATGGTCACCACGGTCGGGCCACCCACCGGACTGCTCACGAAGATGGTCCCGTCGAACGTACCGAGGCGGCGCTCGATGCCGCGCAGACCCGTACCGAGGGACGGGTCCGCACCGCCGTGCCCGTCGTCGGCCACCGTCATCCGCAGCACCCCGTCCTCGTGCTTGAGGTCCACCCAGGCCTGCCGGGCGCCGGCGTGCTTGGTCGCGTTGGTCAGCAGCTCCGCGACGGCGAAGTACGCGGCGGACTCCACCGGCGGATCCAGCCGCCCGGGCAGCTCCACCTCGACCTCCACCCGCAGTGGGCTGGCCAGCGCCAGCGCGCGCACCGCGTCGCCGAGGCCGCGGTCGCTGAGCACCGGCGGATGGATGCCGCGGACCAGGTTGCGCAGCTCCTGCAGGGCGGCCACGGACGCCTCCCGGGCCTCCACCAGCAGCGCCCGCGCGGCGGCCGGGTCCTCGTCGAGCAGCCGTTCGGCCGCGCCCAGGTTCATGCCCATGGCGACCAGCCGTGCCTGCGCGCCGTCGTGCAGGTCCCGCTCGATGCGGCGCAGCTCGGCGGCGGAGCTGTCCACCGCGTCCGCCCGGGTCTCGGTCAGCCGCCGCACCCGGCTGGCCAGCTCAGACCTGCGGGTCGGGCCGAGCAGCGCGTGGTGGAAGCGACCGTGCAGCCGCTGGATCCACGGGGTCAGCCAGACCAGGGCGACCAGGAACGCCAGGCCGATCGGGAAGGCGGCGACGGCGTTCTCCCGGCTGGTCAGCGGGATACCGACATAGTCGACGCCGCCCAGGGCGCCCGGCCGCGGCCCGGCCCCGTTCGGCGACCACGCGAACGGGGTCAGCACCCCCCGCACCCCGTTGGCCAGCAGGCCCAGCGGCAGCACGCCGAGGAAGAACCCCACGGGCACGTTCAGCAGCAACCACAGCTGGTCGCGCCAGGTCGCCGGATCCGTCACCATGCGCTTGACCAGGCCGATCACGCCGCGGTGCGGCGGCGGCAGGTAGGGCTGCGGCACCGGCACGCCCAGCCACTGCCCGGCCAGCCGCCGGTGCAGGTTGGCCAGTGCCCGGACGGCGAGGGTGGAGGGCACGAACACCAGCAGGCCCATGCCCAGCGGCACCAGGATCAGCCCGAAGATGCGGAGCACGAACAGCGGCATGCCGAGCGGCGTCAGGAGAGCCAGCGCCAGACCCCGCAGCAGGCCGATGCCGGTACGCCGCGCGAGTGCCACGCAGCAAGTATCCCGGCGCGCGGGCAACCCGCACAGGGCGTTACCGCCCGGCCGCGGGTAGGTCTATCCCTACCTAGGCCAGGGCGTCGAGCGCGAGGTCCACGTCGGCGTCGGTGTTGTAGATGTGAAACGAGGCGCGGACCCGACCGGCCCGTACCGCCGCCCGTATCCCGGCCGCGGCCAGCTTCTCCTCCGCACCCGGCGCGTCCACGGTCACGATCGCACTGTCACCCGGTGGGCGGCCCCGCCCGGCGAGGAAGCGATTGGCGAGCCGGATGTTGTGGGCGCCGATCGCCGCCACGCCGATCCGTTCCACCAGCTCAAGCGCGGGGGCCGTGCCGACGTACGAGAACCAGGCCGGCGAGATGTCGAACCGCCGGGCCGAGGTGGCCAGCCGCATCGGCGGCCCGTAGTACGAGGCGTGCACGTCCTCCCCGGCGTACCAGCCGGCGGCGCTCGGCGTCATCCGCTCCTGCAGCCGCGGGCTGAAGTAGGCGAAGGCGCTGCCGCGAGGGGCCATCAGCCACTTGTAGGCGCCGGTCACCACGGCGTCCGCGGCCGCCCCGTCGAACTCCAGCCACCCGCACGCCTGGGTCGCGTCCACCACGACCAGCGCGCCGTACGAGCGGGCCGCGGTGACGATGTCGTCGTACCGGGCGACCGCGCCGTCAGCGGACTGGACCAGGCTGAACGCGACCAGGTGCGTGCCGGCGTCGACCGCCTCGGCGAGCTTCTCCAACGGCACGGCGCGCACCTGTACGCCGCGCCCGCTCTGCGCCATCCACGGGAACACGACCGAGGTGAAATCGCCCTCCGGGACCAGCACCTTCGCCCCGTCCGGCACCGCGGCGGCGACCGGGGCGAGCAGCTGCGAGACCTGGCTGCCGACCGCGACGTCGGCGACGTCGACGCCGATCAGGCGGGCGTACGCGGCCCGCGACCGCCCGGTCGACTCGTCCCACGGCTCCCAGGAGACCCGCCCGACGCGCCAGTCGGCGAGCGCCGCCTGCAACGCGTCCCACGCGGGCCTCGGCGGCAGCCCGTAGCTCGCCGTATTCAGCCAACCCGGCTGCGGATCCCACAGCCGCTGGGCCTCGACGACCTCCACAGCCGTCTCCCCTTCCCGAGTCTCCTCGTCGATCCTGCGATAAATAGCGGCATATCGGACGTCGTGCGCCGTCCGCCCCGTGACGGCGCAGAGGGGGCGGGAGGGGCAGGTGCGGCGGAATCAGCCGACGGCGGCCATGATCTCGTCGGAGACGTCGAAGTTCGCGTAGACGTTCTGCACGTCGTCGCAGTCCTCGATCGCGTCGATCAGCTTGAACACCTTGCGCGCCGCCTCCTCGTCCAGCGGCACGGTCACCGACGGGACGAACGAGGACTCGGCCGACTCGTACTCGATGCCGGCGTCGCGGAGCGCGGTGCGCACCGGGATCAGGTCGGACGGCTCGCAGACCACCTCGTACGCCTCGTCCAGGTCGTTGACCGCCTCGGCGCCGGCGTCCAGCACCGCCAGCAGGACGTCGTCCTCGGTCAGGCCGCCGGCCTTCGGGACGATGACCACGCCCTTGCGGGAGAACAGGTACGACACCGAACCGGCATCGGCCAGCGAGCCGCCGTTGCGGGTCAGCGCCGTGCGCACCTCGGTGGCCGCCCGGTTGCGGTTGTCGGTGAGGCACTCGATGAGCAGGGCCACTCCGCTCGGGCCGTACCCCTCGTAGGTGACCGTCTCCCAGTTGGCGCCCCCGGCCTCCTGCCCGGACCCGCGCCTGACCGCGCGCTCGATGTTGTCGTTCGGGACCGAGTTCTTCTTCGCCTTCTGGATGGCGTCGTAGAGGGTGGGGTTGCCGGCCGGGTCGCCACCGCCGGTGCGCGCCGCCACCTCGATGTTCTTGATCAGGCGGGCGAACAGCTTACCGCGCTTGGCGTCGACGACCGCCTTCTTGTGCTTGGTCGTCGCCCACTTGGAGTGGCCGGACATCACAATCCTCCGTCAGATAGCTGCTCCCCCGAGGCCATCTCCACGAAGTACCGGTGCACGCGCAGGTCGGGTGTCAGCTCCGGGTGGAAGGCGGTGGCGAGCAGGTTCCGCTGGCGAACCGCGACAATCCTACCGGGATGCCCCGGCCAGTCGACGCGGCCCAGTACCTCGACGTCCGGGCCGACGCGCTCCACCCACGGAGCCCGGATGAAGACCGCGTGGTACGCCGGGCCGGGCACCCCGGCCAGCTCTACCGGGGCCTCGAACGAGTCGACCTGCCTGCCGAACGCGTTGCGCCGCACGGTCATCTCGATGCCGCCGAAGGACTCCTGGTCCGGCCGGCCGTCCAGCACCTCACCGGCCAGCATGATCATGCCGGCGCACGAACCGTACGCCGGCATGCCTTCGGCGATCCGCTTGCGGATCGGCTCCAGCAGGCCGAACTCGACCGCGAGCTTGCTGATCGTGGTGGACTCGCCGCCCGGGATGACCAGCGCGTCCACGTCGTCCAGCTCCTCCGGGCGGCGGACCGCCCGGGCGGTGACACGCAGCTCGCGTCCACCCGCCGGCGCGTCCCGGCCGCACTCCACCAGCGCCCGCAGGTGCTCGCGGACGTCGCCCTGCAGGGCGAGCACCCCGACTGTAAGCTCCCCGCCCGCCTTCGCGTCC
>JADGHA010000288.1 GCA_019689695.1 Micromonosporaceae bacterium
GGCACGGGCAGCCGCGGCACTCGGACAGCGATGTCCACATTGGCGCTGCCGACGACCACGACCCGGCTCACGGCTGCACCACCTCCACCGGCGCATCGCTGCCGGCCTCCCCATCGGCTGGGGCGTCGCCGCCGGGCGGATCGGGGCAGCCACAGGAGCCGCGCCGCACCAGGGTGACCGGCAGCACCTCGGTCGGGGCGGTCGTGCCCGCCTGCTGCGCGAGCAGGTGCGCGAGCGCCGCCCGGCCGAGCGCGGCGAACGGCTGGCCCATCGTGGTCAGCGCCGGTGTCGAGTACGCGGCGCCGGGAATGCCGTCGAAGGAGGCGACCGCGACGTCGTCCGGGCAGCGCAAGCCCGCCTCGCTCACCGCGCGGAGCACGCCCACCGCCTGTTCGTCGCTGGCGACGAAGATCGCGTCTGGCCGCTTCGCCTGGGCGAGCAGCTCCCGCGCGGCCCGGTAGCCGGCCCGCCGCCCGAACTCGGTGTGCACGACCGACATCTCGGCCCGCGCGATGCCCGCCTCGGTCAGCGCATCCCGCCAGCCGCTGACCCGGTCGGTCGCCGGCATCACGTCCCGCGGTCCGGCGACGCACGCGATCCGGCGGCGACCGTGGGTGAGCAGGTGGTTGGTGGCCTCGCGGGCGCCGCCGTGGTTGTCCACCAGCACGCTCGGCGCGGTCGCCCCCGGCACCTGCCGGTCGAGGCTGACCCACGGCGTGCCGGACCGCTCCACCTCGGGCAGAAATCCGGCGTGGCCGTGGGCGGGCACGATGAACAGCCCGTCGACCTGGCGGGCCAGGAAGGTACGCACATACGTGGTCTGGCGTTCGTCGCTCTCGGCGGCGTTGCCCATCAGCAGGGTGAAGCCGTGCGCAAACGCCTCCTCCTCGATGGCGCGTGCCAGCTCCGCAAAGAACGGGTTGGCGTTGTCCGGGATGACCAGACCGAGCGTCATGGTGCGGCTCATGCGCAACGAACGGGCGATGCTGTTGGGCCGGTAGCCGAGCTGCTCTATCGCGGCGAGCACCTTGGCCCGGGTCCGTGCCGACACGGGCCGGGGGCCGCCGTTGAGGACGTAGCTCACCACCGCGGGCGAGGTCCCGGCCAAGCGGGCCACATCCGTCCGCCGAACCGCCACCCTAACCTCCGCTCAACACGAGTTGCATCGTCGTGCCCGCCATCATGTGACGCGTTGATGAGCTGGAGCAACACGTGTTGAACCGTCGTTACCCAAGCGTGATCTGGTTCGGCGTAATATCCCAACATGCCTTGGGATAAGGAGCCGCTGGTTCCGCTGCGCGCGCTGGCCAATCCCTTGCGCATCCGCATCGTGTCGCTGCTGACCGGTACCGCGATGTCAGCGACCGAGGTCGCCGAAGAGCTGGGCATCGCGCACGCCTCGGCGAGCTACCACCTGCGCCAGCTGGCCGCCGCCGGGTTCCTCAAGCGGGTGGACGGCGGGTCCCGGCGAGCTACTCGGGGGCAGCCACCGAGGCGATACACCTACGACCCGTCCAGCGCCGACCGGCTGGACCGCTCCAGCGGCCGGCAGTTGGTGCTCGAGGCGACCCTCTCCGACCTGCGTCGACGGCAGGCACTGGCGACCCGGCAACGGTGCGGCGCCGATGCCGAGGTGTGGCTGCCCCGGGAGGTCTGGGAGCAGGTCGTGGGCCTGGTCGACGAGGCGGTGCGGCTGGTGCACGAGAAGGCCGGGCCGCCGCGCGCCGAAGGCAGCGTCCACGTCAGCGCGACGGCGATGCTGTTCGAGCTCGCATGAGGCCACCCCCTCGCGTGAGGCACTCGCATGAGGCACCCGCCCTCGCATGAGGCACCCGCCGTCCCGCCGCCGGGCCGTCCAATCCGACCATCCAATAAGGAGCGACTGGTGACCGTACCGCAGCTGGACTCTTCGGACATCCCCGTGGCCGACCTGGTCGCCTACGCCGATGTGGTGCTGGACATCGGCGTCCCGGTGCGCGCGGACGACCTCGTGCTGGTGAACGCCGAGATCGAGCACGCCCCACTGGCCCGCGCGCTCGCCGAACGGGCATACGCCCGCGGGGCCAGGTATGTGGACGTCTGGTACTTCGACCCGCACACCAAGCGGTCGCGGATCCGCCACGCCGACCCGGCGACCCTGGCCGAGGTGCCGTCCTGGCTCGACCTGCGCAACCGCGAGCTGGGCGAGCGGCGCGGCGTGCTCATCAACATCCGCGGAGAGGCTGAGCCGGATCTACTATCCGATGTGGACCCGGTGCGCGCCGGGCTGGACCGGATGCCCAACCTCCCGTCGCGCTACCGGTTACAGGCCAACGACCTGGTGTGCTGGACCATCGTCGCCTACCCCAGCCGCGGGTGGGCCCGGCAGGTGTTCGGCGAGCCGGACGTGCCGAGACTGTGGCAGCACCTCAAGCACTTCCTACGGCTGGACCAGCCCGACCCGCGGGCCGCCTGGCGAGCGCACCTCGACCGGCTGAAGGCACGGGCCCGCCAGCTCAACGAGCTGGACCTGGCGCGGTGCACTTCGCCGGGCCCGGCACGGATCTGACCATCGGTCTCATCCCGCAAGCGCGCTGGGACGCCGTCGGCTACCACGCGGTGGATGGCCGGTACTACGTGCCCTGCCTGCCGTCCGAGGAGGTCTACACCGCACCCGATCACCGCCGCGTGGAGGGCACCGTCCGGGCCACCCGGCCGCTCGCGCTGGCCGGCACCGTCGTCCGCGACCTCGAGCTCACCTTCACCGATGGGCGGGTCAGCCAGGTGCGCGCCAGCACCGGCGCCGACGTGGTCCGCGGCCACCAGGCCACCGACCGCGGCGCGGCTCGGCTCGGCGAGGTCGCGCTGGTCGACGGCTCCTCGCCGATCGGCCAGTCGGGCATCACGTTCATGGAGACCCTGCTCGACGAGAACGCCACCTGCCACCTCGCCTGGGGCTTCGGCATCAAGCAGGCCGTCGCCGGTGCGGCCCGGCTCAGCCCGCAGGAGCTGGACGCCATGGGGTTGAACGTCTCCGCGGTGCACACGGACTTCATGGTGGGCGGCCCCGAGGTCACGGTCACCGGCATCCGGTGCGACGGGGGTCGGGTGGTGATCCTGCGCGACGACGAGTGGCAGCTGTCCTGACGACGAGTGGCAGCTGTCCTGACGCCACCGACCGCGTCGCCCGTGCGGTGCGGTCGCTACGGCGACGCGTCGAGCACAACCAGCTCCCGGGTGGTCCGGTTGAGCCGTTCGCCGCCGTCCGATGTGCACACCACGATGTCCTCGATCCGCGCTCCAAACTGCCCGGGCAAATAGATGCCGGGCTCGACGGAGAAGGCCATTCCCGGCTCCAGCGGCCGGCTCGACCCGGCCACGATGTACGGCTCCTCATGCGTCTCCAGCCCGATCCCGTGGCCGGTGCGGTGCACGAAGTTCGGGCCGTACCCGGCTTCGGCGATGATGTCCCGGCCCACGGCGTCGAGCTGTTCGGCGGTGATCCCCGGCCGCACCGCAGCGGTCTGCGTCCGCTGCGCCCGCTGCAGCACGTCGTAGAGGCGCAGGAACTCGTCCGGTGGCTGGCCCAGCGCGTAGACCCTGGTGGAGTCGGAGCAGTAACCCTCCTCCGTGGTCCCTCCGATGTCCACCACCACGGCCTCGCCGGCCTGAATGACCCGGTCAGACACCTCGTGGTGCGGGCTGGCGCCGTTCGGGCCCGAGGCCACGATCACGAAGTCGACCCGGACGTGCCCCTCGGCGAGGATCGCGTCGGCGATGTCCCGGCCCACCGCGCGCTCGGTGCGCCCCGGCCGCAGCCACTCCCCGACCCGCTGGTGGACCCGATCTATCGCGGCGGCGGCGCGGCGGAGAGCCTCGACCTCCTCCGGGCTCTTGCGGATCCGGAGAGCACGCAGCACGTCACCGGCCAGGCACTGCTCGGCCCGTGGCAGGGCGGCACGGAACGCCACCGCCTTCTCCAGCCACATCTGGTTGTCCAGCCCCAGCCGGGCGACTCCGGCGGGCAGCCGCGAGGCCACCAGGGCGTAGGGGTCGTCCGTCTCGTCCCAGGCCACGACGGGCAGGTCGAGCGCTCCCGCCGGCGAGGCGAGCGCGGCCGGCTCTTCCAGCCTCGGCACCACCAGAAACGGGTCTCCCGCTGCCGGTACGGCTAGGCACGTGAGCCGTTCGTACGGCCGCGCGTCGTAACCGGTCAGGTAGCGCAGGTCAGCGCCGGGTGTAACAAGTACGGCGTCCAACCCGGCCTCGGCTACTGCATTCCGGGCGCGGGCGAGGCGGTCAGCAAGGTCGAACATCAGCTTCTCCCCGATCCGGCCAACGAACCCCTGACCGGGACACTACCTCGGCCCCGCTCCGCCCGGCCTCCGGCGGCGAACTGGCCATCCTCCTTTGTAGACCGCACGAGCCCTGCTCCGGCGGATCGCCGTAGTGGCGATGACGGGATCGAGGAACGCCGGCAGCGCGGTACATCATCGCAGTGGAGCGTCTGTTATTCAGCTGGCTGCGCCCAGCCGTCTTTGACTGCCATCATCTGGGCCGTCTTGGTGGGGTCGCGGTCGACCAGATCGCCCAACAAGTCGTCGATTTGGGCCAGCACGCCCGCCTCCAACCGGATCCCGGCGGCAGTCGCATTCTCCAAGACCTGCTCCGGTCGGGACGCGCCGATGATCGCTGAGCTGACCCCGTCGTGCTGGAGTGTCCACGCGATCGCGAGCTGTGCCATGGAGAGGCCGGCGGCGTCAGCGATCGGACGCAGCTGCTGCACCCGTTCCAGGAGTGGCTTGCCGAGCACCCGGCGGATGAACCTCGGAGCCCGGCCCCCGCTGGCCCCCCGCGAGCCCGGCGGCGGCGGCTCGCCCGGGCGGTACTTGCCGGTCAGCACGCCTTGCGCCAGCGGCTGGAAAACCAGCTGCCCGATCCCTTCGCGCTGACACAGCGGCAGGACCTGAGGTTCGATCACCCGCCAGAGCATGTTGTACTGCGGCTGGTTGGACACGATCCGGCTGCGTAGCCCGACCTGGTCGGCCAGGTCGAGCGCCTGGCGAATCTGGTCGGCTGTCCACTCCGAGACGCCCAGGTACAACACCTTGCCCTGGCGCACCAGATCGTCGAACGCGACCAGGGTCTCCTCCAGCGGGGTCTGCTCGTCGAAGCGGTGCGCCTGGTAGAGGTCGACATAATCGGTACCGAGGCGGCGCAGCGAGGCGTGACAGGACTCCATGATGTGCTTGCGGGAAAGGCCCCTGTCGTTCGGTCCGTCCCCTGTGGGCAGACACACCTTGGTGGCGATCTCCACCGATTCACGGCGCACGCCGCGCAGGGCCTCACCCAATAGCTCCTCAGCGGCGCCTTGGGCGTACACGTCGGCGGTGTCGAAGGTCGTGATGCCGGCCTCGAGCGCGGCCTGGACGCACGCCATGGCGGCTTCCCGAGCCACCAGCTCGCCGTGAGTAAGCCAGTTGCCGTAGGTGATCTCGCTGACTTGCAGACCGCTGCGGCCGAGACGACGGTGCTCCACGGCCGCCGACCCTAACATTCCGCCTCGGTCCGGTGATCAAATGGTACGCCGCTGAGGTGTGAAGACCTGGGTGGGCACGGCTGGGTTCGAACCAGCGACCCCTCGGTTGTAAGCGCGTCAGGGTCGGCTCAAGATCTTGGCGTTTGTCATCATCGCTGCTCACATCGCTGGCGTTCGTCGGCATGATGAGGTGTTGGACGGCCAGCCGCACAGGATCGTCTACCAATATTCTCCCAAGCGCACCTGACCCCCAGGACATCGGACAGGGCATTGGCGCACGCCAACGACGATCCGGGCCGTGGCCATGCGCCAGTGCCGCGCCGATGGTCGTCAGCCTGCGACGCCAAGTGCGGCCGCTAGCTGCGAGATCGTTTTGCCGGCCTCTTCCTGAGCAGCAGGTGGCGATTCTTCGGCCTCGTCCATCCGCCCCACCGCCTGGTAGCGGCAGCGAGGTTG
>JADGHA010000289.1 GCA_019689695.1 Micromonosporaceae bacterium
CAGTTGTGTACCCCGAAAAATGGGATATGTCCCCCTATTTCGGGGGGCACAACTGCAAGATCGCGGGTGAGGGGGGTGGTGGACGGGTGTTCGAGCGGTATCCACAGGTGACCTGTCTATCCACAGAAGACCGCTGACGTGGTGGCGGGCCGCCCGCGGGTTCGTCATCCTCGCCGGGCATGGCGACCGAACTCCGGCGGTACCGGGACCTCCTGGCTGACGGGGTCACCCGGCGGCGAATGGACGGCCTGCTCCACGACGGCGGCATCATGCGGGCCAGCCGCGGCGTGTACGGCTTCGGCGGCGTCGCGACCGACGACCTTCTCCGCGCGCTGTTCCTCCGGCTGCCGCCCGGGACGCTACTCGGGTTCCAGTCGGCTGCCGTGCGGTACGGCTTCGACGTGCTGCCGCCCACAGCGGTGCACGTGATCGTGCCGGCCGGGACGGTGCGGCCACGGATTCGGGGCGTACGGGTACACGAGGCGATCATCCCGGTCGATGGCTGCACGTTGGTCGATGGTGTCCCGTGTGTCCCGGCCGCCCGTTGCGCGGTCGACCTCGCCCGGACACTGCGCCGGCTGGACGCCTTGCCCCTCCTCGATTCCGCCCTTCGCGCCCAGGCCTGCACCCCGGACGAGCTCGCGGCCGAAGTGTTGCGCCATCGAGGTCTCAAGGGGGTACGCCAGGCGCGCGAGCTGATTCCGTACGCGGACCCGCGTCCGGAATGCCGGCAGGAGAGCCAGCTGCGCCTGGTGGTACTCGATGCCGGGTTGCCCGCACCTGAGCCGCAGCTGTGGGTACGGGACGATTACGGCAACCTGCTCTACCGGCTGGATCTCGGATACCGGCAGCAGCGGGTGGGTCTGGAGTACGACGGCAAGTCGCACGCCGAGCAACGGCGCCTGAGCAGTGATCGAGAGCGGATGAACTGGCTCGCCCGCCACGGCTGGACGATGCGCTACTTCACCGATCGGGATCTCTACCAGCGGCCGAGCTACATCGTCTCGGAAGTCCGCGCCGCCCTCGCCGGCTGACCCCTCTCCGCGATCTTGCAGTTGTGCCCCCCGAAATAACCGGACATATCCCCTTTTCCGGGGTACACAACTGCAAGATCGCGGAGAGACCGTTGATGCGGTTAGGGGTGCAGGTGCCAGGTGGCGCCGTCGGGGGTGTCGCGCACCTCGACGCCGGCCGCGCCCAAGCGATCGCGGATCCAGTCCGAGGTGGCCCAGTCCCGGCTGGCCCGGGCCCGGGCCCGCAGCTCGAGGAGGGTGTCCACATAGGGCGCGAGCACCTGGCGCGGATCCCGTGCGCCGGCCTCGGCGAGGTCGCCCAGCCGGACCACCATGCCGCGGAAGATCGCCCGCGCGTGCTCGCCCTCCTCGACGTCGGTGTCCGCCGACCAGTCCACGATCACCTGCTCGAGCTCGAGGATCGCCGTGACGCACCCGTCCACGTCCCGGTCGGCCAGGGCCCGAGAGAACGCGGCGTCCAGCCGGTCGGCGGCGCCGGCGAGCGACACCGGGGCGGGGGGGGCGGCGGCCGCCCCGGCCCCGGCGCCGCCGGCAGGTGCCGGCGCGGACTCCGCGGCCACCGGCGCGCCGGCCGCGAGCGAGGCGAGGTCGGTCAGGTCGAACACGCTGCCGGCGGGCCGGGTCACGCTGCGCCCGTGGCGCCGGACGGTCAGCACGCCGTTACCGAGCACCGAGACGTTGCCGGCGTCCAGGTCGAACACCACGGCGGTGTGCTCGTCCACGCCGAGGATGAACGACTCCTCCGGCAGCTCGGCCTCCATCTTGGACAGCCGCTGCTCACCGAGGTAGCAGTACCGGGTGTCGTGGTGCCCGCCCTCGGCGTTGTTGTAGTGCGGGATGACCACCGCCGGCAGGCCGGTGATTGTGGCGATCAGATCCATGCCGGGCACCCAGTGTGGGTCGATACCGGCCTTGTAGATCTCGTAGACCGGTATCGCGTGCGAGCCGAGGGTGAGCGCCGCCGCGCTGGCGAAGCAGAGCGTGCCGCCGCGGGCCAGCTTCTCGGCGAGCACGTCCGGGATCGGCGTGTCGCGCCACTGGCGCAGCGCGTAGGTGGGGCTGCCCGGACCGGCGAAGATCCAATCGGCCTCGCGCAAAGCGGCCAGCGCCCGCTCGCGCTCCAGCGCGCTCTCCGGCACGGTGCGCCAGGAGACCAGCTCGACCTGCCGGCCGACACTGGACGCGAAGTAGGCGATGGCCCGGGCGGAGATGTCCTCGGCGTTGGTCTGGAACCCGTACGGGGTGTCCATCAGCACCGCCTTGCCGTCACCGCACCGGGCGAAGATCGCCCGGTGCGGCTTGACCATGGTGGGCGCGGTCTCGCCGGATCCCATGATCACCAGGAGTCTGCTCATCCGTCCCGCCCCCCTGGATGCGGCCGCACGCCGGCGCCGCCGTCGGCTTCCGGAGACGGCCGGCCACCCGGTGGCCGGCGAGGCGCGTGTCGTTTCGCCCGCTCGCCGAAGCCGCTGATCCGCGTCGTCATGGCGTGCCCACCGACATCGTCGCGAGGTCCAGCAGGTCGCGGGCCAGCCGGTCCGGGTGCTGGGCGTGCAGGTCGTGGTCGGCGCCCAGGTACTCGCGGATGGTCGCCCTCGGCAGCGCGGCCTGCGCCGCCGCCACCCGGTCGCGGATCCGCTGCGCCCGCTGCGGGTCTTCCGGTATCGCGGGCAGCAACAGGACCGGCGCGGTGACCGCCGGGAACCAGCGGTGCGGGGGGTCGTCCCACATGCTGCGCAGGATCGACATGTGGCGCGGGATGGACAGCCGCCGGGTGAGCGTGCCGTCCGGACCGACCCGCAGGTTGGCCACGGTCGCCTCGATCGCGGCCGTCGACCAGTCGGGGTGGACGCGCCGGAGCCTGGCCCGCATGGCATCGGCGGTCGCCCCGGCCAGCTCCGGCGGGCGCAGCGCCCGGGCACACTCCGACCACGACGCGAAGTCGGCAGAGAGGTCGATCCAGCCGCCGTCGACCAGGGCCAGCCCGGCCACCAGCGCCGGGTGCTCGGCCGCCATCCGCACCACGACGTTGCCGCCCCAGGACTGGCCGGCCACGATCGCCGGACCCAGACCCAGCGCGCCGGCGACCGCCGCCACGTCCGCCGCGGCGGTGGCGGTGTCGTACCCCTCCTCGGGGGCGTCCGACTCGCCGTGGCTGCGCAGGTCCACCGCGTACACCGGGTGGCCCTCGGCGGCCAGCCGGTCGGCCACCCCGTCCCACAGTCGCGCGTTCGACGAAAGCCCGTGCACCAGCAGGAATGGGGGCGGCGCCGACCCCGCCCGGTGCCGGACGCGCAGCGCCACCCCGTCGGCGACCGTCACCGAAATCTGCAATCCCTCACCCGCCTTCGCGCCGCTCCCGGACATGCCGCCGAATGTAACGCGGGGCTGTGACAATCGGCATGCCCGCGCTAGGGCCGCACGTGCAGCCCGAAACCCGAGCGGCCCGCGGGCTCCAGCCCCTCCTTCAGGTGCAGTGACGGGATCTCGTAGTCACCGGAGTTCTGCCGCCGGAACGCGATCGGCTCGGTCGACTCCAAGGTCAGCAGCCGCTGCTCCCAGGCCTTGCCCGAGGATCCGCGGCTGGCCTCGCTGATAGGGGAGCTGGCGATGGGCAGCGAGCGCTTCCGGCGGCTATGGGCCCGCGCGGACGTGCGCGCGCGGACGTACGGGCGTAAGGCCTACCGGCACCCCTTGGTCGGGGAACTGGAACTGCATCAGGAGAACTTCGTGCTGCCGGATGAGTCGGGCATGGAGCTGGTGGTGCTATCGGCGGCCCCCGGCAGCCCCTCCGCGGACGCCCTGCGGCTCCTGGACGGCCTGGATGCCGTCAGCACGCCTCGCGCAGCATCCGGGCGGCCTCCTCGGGCCGGATGTCGTTGATGAACACGCCCATCGCGGACTCCGAGCCGGCGAGGTACTTCAGCTTGCCCGGCGCCCGCCGGATGCTGAACAGCTGCAGGTGCAGGTAGGCCAGGTCGCGCCCGTCCCGCACGGGCGCCTGGTGCCAGGCCGAGATGTACGGCATCGGCCCCTCGAACAGCGCGTCGAACCGGCGCAGCAGGTCCAGGTAGATCGGCCCGAACGCGGCGCGCTCGGCGTCGTCGAGCGCCGGAAGGTCGGGTACCTGCCGGTGCGGCGCCAGGTGCACTTCGAACGGCCAGCGGGCCGCCGCCGGCACGTACGCCGTCCAGTGCTCGTTCTGCGCGACGACCCGTACCGCCGCCGCCCGCTCCGCGGCCAGGACGTCGGCGAAGAGGTTGCCACCGCGATGGGCGCGGGCCGCCGCGAGCATGCTGCGCGTGCGCGGCGTGACGAAGGGGTACGCGTAGATCTGCCCGTGCGGGTGGTGCAGGGTCACACCGATCTCGACGCCGCGGTTCTCGAAGCAGAACACCTGCTGCACGTACGGCAGGGCGGACAGCTCGGCGGTCCGGTCGGCCAGTGCGTCGAGGACCGTGCGGACCCGGGTGGGCGGGAGCGAGGCGAACGAGGCGTTGTGGTCGGAGGTGAAGCAGACCACCTCGCAGCGCCCCTCACCCGGCCGCACCGGGGTGTACGGCGTGGCCGGGCCGGCCGACGGTCCGAACCGGTCCGACAGCGAAGGGAACCGGTTCTCGAACACGACCACGTCGTAGTCGTAGGCCGGGACCTCGGTAGAGCGGTCCGGGGTGGACGGACATAGTGGACACTCGTCGGGCGGGGGCAGGAAGGTGCGGGTCTGCCGGTGCGCCGCGATCGCGACCCACTCGGCGGTGAGCGGGTCGTAGCGCAGCTCGGAGGCGGGCGGGGGCGGCGGCAGCTGGCGCCGGTCCACCTCCGCGTGCACCGCGTCGTCCCGCTCGTCGAAGTAGATCAGCTCGCGGCCGTCGGCGAGCCGGATCGCCGTACGCTTCATGCCTGCACCACGACGAGCTCTCCTACCTGGCCGGCCAGCGTGTCCCGCGCGGCGGCGGGCAGCCCGGAATCGGTGACCAGGACGTGCGCCGCGTCCAGGGCCGCGATCGAGGAGATGCCGACGGTGCCCCACTTGGTGTGGTCGGCCAGCACCACCAGCCGCTCGCCGGCGGCGACCAGGGCCCGGTTGGTCTCCGCCTCCATCAGGTTGGGCGTGGTGTAGCCGGCCCGCTCGCTCATCCCGTGCACGCCGAGGAAGACCAGATCCAGGTGGAGTGACCGGATCGTCGCCACCGCGACCGGGCCGACCAGAGCGTCCGACGGGGTGCGGACGCCGCCGGTGAGCACCACGGTCTGGTCGGGCCGCCCGGCCCGGAAGAACACGTCCGCCACCGGGATCGAGTTGGTCACCACGGTCAGCTCCGGCACGCCGGCCAGCCGGCGGGCGAGCGCGGCGGTGGTGGTCCCGGCCGAGAGCGCGATGGCGAGCCCCGGTGCGACCAGGTCGGCGGCCCGGGCAGCGATGGCCGACTTCTCGGCCCGCTGGCGGGCCGACTTCGCCGCGAAGCCGGGCTCGTCGGTCGAGCCGGGCGGCAGCGCGGTCGCCCCGCCGTGCACCTTGGCCAGCAGGCCGCGGTGGGCCAGCGCCTCCAGGTCACGCCGGATGGTCATGTCGGAGACGCCGAACTCGGCGACCAGGTCGGCGACCTTGACGCCGCCGGAGCGGCGCACCCGTTCGAGAATCGCGGCCTGCCGCTGGGGAGCCAGCATCACGCCACCAATCGCACAGTTTCCAACGCGTACGAACAATACCGTACACGAAACAGCGGATCAGATGTGAGGCAGGTTACATGCGGCTCGCCAGCACGCGCTGGTTCCCCCCAGGGGGAGGGGTAACGACCACTCCATGGCGACACAGCAGGAGACGACGCTTCGCCCCACGCCGGCCGTCCCGCTGCCCGGGGTGGAGATGGACGAGAGCCGGGCGGG
>JADGHA010000290.1 GCA_019689695.1 Micromonosporaceae bacterium
GCGTGGGGCCGGTACTGGGGGTGGGACCCGAAGGAGATTTGGGCCTTCATCTCCTGGGTGGTGTACGCGGGCTACCTGCACGCGCGCGCCACGCCGAGCGTCCGGCGGTCCACCGCGACCTGGATCGCGGTGCTCGGCTGGGCCACCATGATGATGAACCTGTTCGGGGTGAACCTGTTCTTCACCGGGCTGCACTCCTACGCCGGCCTCGACTGACGGCTTTCCCGGCCTCCCGGTCAGGCTCTCGGCCCGTGCCGCCAGCCTCCGGCAGCGAGCACCACGGTCGGGCTCACAGGTCGCCGAGGCGGACCGGTTGGGCGATCGGGCGGTGGGCGAAGACGGCCAGATCGGCGGCGGTCAGCGGGCGTCCGCGCCACCGCGCGGTCAGCTCCGCGACCGGGTAGCCGCAGATCCGGCCCTGGCACCAGCCCATCCCCGGGCGGCACAGCGCCTTGACGGCACGCCCGTCGGTGGCTCCCAGCCCGGTCACCGCAGCCCGGATCCGGTGCACGGGCACATCCTCGCACCGGCACACGATGGTGTTCTCCGTCAACCACTCGGGCCAGCCGGCCGGTGGGGCGTGTACGCGGTGCATCAGCGCCGCGAAGCGGCGCAGCGCGGAGCGGCGCCGTAGCAGCCGGGTCAGCTCCATCTCGGACAGTGGCGACCGATGGCCGGTGGCCACCGCCACGCCCGCGCCCACCAACCGGCCCTCGACCTCCGCCAGCGCGGCGCCGCCCACCCCGGTCACCTCGCCGGCCGCGTACACGCCGGGCACCGTGGTCTGACCAGCGAAGTCGACGGCGAGCACCAGGCTGCCGTCGGTGTCCAGCCGGGTCGCACAGCCGAGCGCCAGCGGCAGCTCCAGCTGCGGGGTGAAGCCGTACCCAACGGCGACCGCGTCGCACTCCACCGGACGTACCGACCCGGGAACCAGCGCGCCGGAGCGGTCCAGCTGGCCGACCTCCACAGCAGACACCGCGGCCACCCCGCGCGCGGCCAGCACCGCGTGCCTGGTGCGGTACGGGACCCGGTGCCGTGCCAGGGTGGCCAGGTAGCTCATCGCCTCCCGGGCCTTGCCGCGCGCACCAGCCACCGCGGCCGGCGCCCGGGCATAGCGGGTCGGGTCGCCCGCCTCGTACACGCCAACCACCCGCACCCCGGCTTCGAGCAGGCCGGCGGCGACCGGCAGCAGGAAGGGACCGGCGCCGGCGACCACGACCCGGTCACCGATCGGCACGCCGCAGCCCTTGAGCATCGCCTGCGCGGCGCCGGGGGTCACCACGCCGGGCAGGTCCCAGCCGGGGAACGGCAGGGTACGGTCGTACGCGCCGGTGGCGAAGACCAGCCGCTCAGCGGCGACCGGGTCGCTGCCCCTCCGGTGCAGGACGAAGCCCGGCGAGACGAACCAGACCGCGGAGCCGGTCATGACGTCCACGCCGGACAGCCGTACCCCCGGGTCGCGGCCGCGCCAGTACTGCCCGCCGACCGCTGGCGCGGCGTCGAGCAGGGCGACCCGGCAGCCGGCCGCGGCGGCGGTCGCGGCGACCGCCAGCCCGGCGGGGCCGGCGCCCACCACCGCCACGTGGTAGCGGCCCGAGGGGGATGGCCGCGAGGGGCCGAGCGGCGGGGACGTCATCGCCCCGTCCCCAGCTGGGTGGTGACCACCATGCCGGGGCTGGCCGGCGCCAGGCAGGCCCGCTGGTTGGGCGTGCCGTCGATGGTGACCAGGCAGTCGAAGCAGACGCCGATGCCGCAGAAGACACCGCGCGGCGCGCCGGTCTCGCGGGTGGTCCGCCAGGAGCGGATGCCGGCCGCCCACAGCGCCGCGGCGACCGTCTGGCCCGGCTTCACCGGCACCCGGCGCCCGTCGAAGATGAGGTGCCCGCTCGCGCTCACCCGAACCGCTCCGGCCGGAAGGGGTACGGATCGACGGGCGGCTCCCCGCCAGTGAGCTGTGCGGCGATCAGCGCACCGGTGGCCGGTGCCAGCCCGATCCCGGCGCCCTC
Source organism: Micromonosporaceae bacterium (assembly GCA_019689695.1). Classification (GTDB taxonomy): domain Bacteria; phylum Actinomycetota; class Actinomycetes; order Mycobacteriales; family Micromonosporaceae; genus JADGHA01. Next base: position 2,010 of record JADGHA010000290.1, read on the forward strand.
GTGCCCGCAGGCGTGGTAGAGCCCGGGCACCTTCGGGTCCGGCCCGATCGCCGGCAGGTGATCCGGCAGGTACGGGCGGAAACCGAGGTAGGTCCGCAGCACCGACACCTCCGCCAGGAACGGGAACAGCGCCACCGCCTGGGTGGCCAGCCGCCGCAGCACCGGCAGCGGGTACGACCGGTCGAAGCCGACGCGTTCCCGGCTGGAGCCGATCAGTACCGTGCCGGCCCGGGTGCTCTCGACCACGGTCGACGTCTGCAATGCGGCGTCGTCACTGACCACTGTAGACACGTAGTCGGCTGAGTAGACCTTGTGCCGGATCGGCCCGACCACACCCCGGGCCGCGGCGGACGCCGAACTGAGCGGCTCGGTCACCAGGATGAAGCCACGCCGCGGCGCGACCGGCAAATGCGCCCCCGCGAGCGCCGCCACCTGGCCGCCCCACACTCCCGCGGCGTTGACCACCGTGCGTGTGCCGATCCGGTCGCCGGCCCCGGTGACGACCGCGGCCACGCCGCCAGCCGCGTCCCGCTCGATGCCGCGTACCTCCACACCACAATGGACAGTGGCACCGCTGGCGGCGAGCAGCCGGGCGGCGGCGAGCATCGGCTGTACCTGCATGTCCTGTGGGTAGTGGACGCCACCGGCCAGACCGGGCGCGAGGTGCGGCTCGTACCGGGACAGGTCACCGGCGGCCACCTCGACCGCCTCGACGCCCGCGCGGCGCTGCCGGGCGGCCAGCTCGCGCAGGGCGGACAGGCTCTCCGGCGTGGACGCGACGACCAGCCCGCCCTTCGGCTCCAGCTCGATCGGCCCGCGGCCGAGCTCGTCGCCGATCTCCCGCCACAGCCGCAGCGAGCAGAGCGTGAGGTCCATCTCCGGCCCCGGTTGCCGGTCGGAGACGAGCACGTTGCCTTCCCCGGCCCCGGTCGTGCCGCCGGCGACCGACGCCCGGTCCAGCACCGTCACCCGCAAACCGTTGCGGGCCGCGTAGTAGGCGCAGGCCGCCCCTACCATCCCGGCCCCGACGATCACCACATCCGGCCGGCTCATAGCCGGAAGCCCGCCGGGAACGGATCCTCCGGGTCGAGCAGGTACTGCGCGGTCCCCGTGATCCACGCCCGACCGGTCACCGTCGGGACGACCGCCGGCCGTCCGGCCACGGTGGTCTGCTCCACCAGCCGGCCGGTGAACCGGGTGCCGATGAACGACTCGTTGACGAACTCGTCGCCAACCGCAAGCGAACCGCGTGCCCACAGCTGGGCCATCCGCGCGCAGGTTCCCGTGCCGCAGGGGGAGCGGTCGAACCAGCCGGGGCGGATCACCATCGCGTGCCGGGAGTGTTTGGCATCCGACCCGGGCGCCGCCAGGTAGACGTGGTGGCAGCCGGAAATTCGTGGATCCTCGGGATGCACCGGTCGGTCCGCCCGGTTGATGGCGTCCATGATGGACAGTGCGGCATCGATCAGCCGGCCCTGCTCCGCGCGGTCGAACGGCAGCCCGAGCTCGTCGAGCTCGACGACGGCGTAGAAGTTCCCGCCGTACGCGAGGTCGTAGCGGACCTGGCCGAAGCCCGGTACGGCCACGGCAGCGTCCAGTGCGACCGGGAAGGAGGGCACGTTGCGGATGGTGACCGCAGTAGCGGCGCCGTCGTCGCGGACCGCCACCTCGGCGGTGACCAGACCGGCCGGCGTGTCCAGCCGGACCGTGGTCACCGGCCTGGCCACCGGCACCATGCCGGTCTCCACCAGGACCGTCGCCACGCCGATGGTGCCGTGCCCGCACATCGGCAGGCAGCCGGAGACCTCGATGAACAGCACACCGTAGTCGGCGTCCGGGCGGGTCGGCGGCTGCAGGATGGCGCCGGACATGGCCGAGTGCCCGCGCGGCTCGTACATCAGCAGGGTGCGCAGGTGGTCCAGGTTCGCCAGGAAGTACTCCCGGCGTGCGGCCATGCTCTCGCCGGGGATGACGCCCACGCCGCCGGTGATCACCCGGGTGGGCATTCCCTCGGTGTGCGAGTCGACTGCGTGGAACACGTGCCGCGAGCGCATGTCCCAGACGATATCCCGCCGATCATGAAGTTAGCGGGCGGGAAAGGCTCCCCGGCCCGCTAACCTCGTGATCGACCGCTAGGGCGGCTGGGTCAGGCGTCGTTGTCGTCGGCGACCATGACCACCCGGCGCCGCCGGCTGAGCAGGAACAGCGCCGCACCGAGGGCGAGCAGCGCCACACCGCCGCCGGCGATCGCGCCCACCTTCAGGCCGGTGACCGGCAGCCCGCCGCCGGTCCCGCCGGAATCGCCGTTCTCGCCGGTCCCGCTGGCCGGGTTCACCACGACCTTCGCGGTGTTGTTCGAGAGGTTCTTGTCGTACCGCAGGTTGGGGTTGCCGTCCCGGTAGACCGCCTGCACCGTCCCCTCGGCGCCCTCGATCACCTCAGTGATCTTCAAATGGAAGGTTGGTGTCACCTTGTCGCCCTTGGCAAAGACCGGGTCGGACAGGCACAGGTAGGCGTCGGCGCCAGGGGTCTCCGTGGTGTCGGACGCGGCGTAACAATCCTCTGGGACGTCCACCACGCTCGTCCCGGGTGGCACCGTGAAGAGGAAGGAGACGGCCCCCTCGCCCTGGTGGTCGCGGATCGTGGCCGGGCCGAGATTCGTCAGCCCGATCGTCGCCGGCACCACTTCGCCGGCCGCCCCGTACAGAGTGGCACCGATCGCCTGGAGGTCGACGGCGAGATCGACCAGCACGACGGCGCTGCCGTAGTTGTCGACGTAGTCGATCTCGACCACTCCAGCCATCGTCCGGTTGGTGGCCGTGGACCGCAGGGTGAGGGGCCGCCCGCTGCCCGCGCGCAGCTTCTGGCCCTTCGCCAGAGGCAGCCCAGCCGTCTCGTCGTCGAGTGGCTCGACAAAGTAGGAGACGTCGCCCGAGAGGTCGCTGTCGTCCGGTGTCACGTCGAACGTGCCGGCCAGGCCCTCGCCAGGTGCCAGTGCCTGGTCGATGTCGCACTGGGCCGCCGAGTAGTCGAGCGGGCCCTCGCCGGCCTCGTACTCGCAGTTGCTGTACTCGGCGAGGTGGAGGCCCGGGCTGGCGACGACGAACAGCCGCACTCGCGGCGCCGTCGCGTTTCCGGCATTCCCGAAGGCGATCGGCACCGAGGCGACGTCGCCCGGCTTGACGTCCGAAAGCCTCTCGCCGCCGCTGGTAACCACGAGGTCGACGCCGTCGGCCACGGAGATCCCGGCGAAGCCGTCCCTGTCTATGTCGTTGTCCGCCTCCGTGCGCCAGCGCAGTATCCCCGAGTCGCCGGCTTTCGCATCGGCGGTCGGGCGCACGACCAGGGGAAGGAAGATCTCGTACTGCTCGTCCGGACCGGCGTCCGGGAAGACACAGGTGGCTTCGTCGCCGGAGGACGTGCAGTAGTCGCTGTCCACGACCACGTTCGCGAAGCTGACCAGCTCCGTGAAGTTGAACGTGACGCTCACCCCGGTCGTGCCGGAGTTGTGGACCATGATCGGCACTGCCTTGCCGGGCGCGCCTGCGCCGCCGATCGTGATTGCGTCTCTGATGGAGACGTCGAAGTAACCCGACTCGCTGTCGGCATATGCAGGGGCGGCGGCGAGCGCGGTGGCGGCGGCAGCGGCGATCGCGGCCGTGGCTCGCGCCAGGCGCCCACCCCGGCGGTGAGCATGCCTCATGGGGGAATCCTTAAGGTTTGTTGTGAAAAGTGACAGAGGGAGCTTAGTGATACCTGAGTGAATCCTTGGTACCCGGAAAGCGCTATCTGGCCATTCGGCGGTGGTGAGGTGGCCGTTCATCCGAGGTACCCGGGGCACTGGCAGACTGAGCGGGTGGCGCGACGCTTCCCGTACGAGGGATTGAAGGATTTTCTGGCGGCT
>JADGHA010000291.1 GCA_019689695.1 Micromonosporaceae bacterium
ATCCGGACCGGGGCGTACCGGGTGGGCGCGGAAGCGGGTGGGGGGTAGTGCGGTGCTCCCCGTGCCGGCCCGCGGCTGGCTATCGTCTGCTCAGCAGGGGAGGCGACCGACGTCACCGTGGCCCGGACGGGTCCCGGCCGGCGCCTTGCGGGCTGACCAGGACGGGGCGAGGAGGCGGGCGATGGTGGGCGCCACGGCATCCGGTGCAGCCGACGGGTACGCCGGGGAGGTGGCCGCCCCGTCGCGTCGGGCGCCGGTCCGCACCCCCGCGCCGGACCAGCTGCGGTTGCTGACCAAGGTGGCCCGGATGTACCACGAGCGGGGGCTGCGCCAGCCACAGATCGCCGCCCAGCTGCACATCTCCCAGCCGCGGGTGTCCCGGCTGCTCAAGCAGGCCGCCGAGATGGGCATCGTACGCACCATGGTGGTGCCGCCGACCGGCGTCTACGCCGACCTGGAGGATGTTCTCGAGCGCCGCTACGGCATGGCCGACGTGGTGGTGGTCGACACGGCCGGGGACAGCGACGAGGACGTCATCCCGGCGCTGGGCGCCGCTGCCGCAGGCTACCTGGAGAGCACGCTGGGCGGCGGCGAGCGGCTCGGCGTCTCGTCGTGGAGCGCGGCGCTGTTGGCCACTGTGGAGGCGATGCGCCCGCGACCGGCCCGGGTGGCCGAAGAGGTGATCCAGATCATTGGTGGGGTCGGCGACGCGGTCGCGCAGGTCCAGGCGAGCCGGCTGACCGGACGCCTGGCGGAGCTGACCGGCGCCCGGCCGCTGTTCCTGCCCGCCCCGGGGCTGGTCGGCTCGGCCTCCGCCCGCGCCACCCTCGCCTCCGACCGCCTGGTCGCCGAGGTGATGTCCGCCTGGGACCGGGTGACCACCGTCCTGCTGGCCGTGGGCAGCCTGGAGCCGCTGCTGCGCGACAGCGGCGACGCCATCGGCAAGGAGGAGCGGGAAGGGCTGCGCCGGGCGAACGCGGTGGGCGACATCTGCCTGCGGTTCTTCGACGAGTGGGGCCGGCCGGTCACGTCCACACTGGACGAGCGGGTGCTCGGCATCGCGACGGCGCAGCTGCGCCGGGTGTCCCGGCGGGTCGCGGTGGCGGGCGGCCGGCGTACGTACCCGGCGATCCGCGCCGCGCTGCGCGGCGGCTGGCTGAACGTGCTCATCACCGACCTGGGTGTGGCCCGCCGCCTGGCCGAGGAGCCGCCGGTCCCGCGCCCCCGCTGACTTCGTGTTCGCGCTGGCGCAGCAGCCTGACGATCTGGGAAGCGGGGCGCCGCTGCGTGCGGCGGCCGGGCGGCGCCGGGCCGCGGCGGCGTAGCGTGACGCCGGGCTGACGATGGTGCGAACTTTCCGCGGGTGGCGATGCATGGCCGGTGTCGGTCATGCTTGCCGGCGTGACCACCCCTCAAGATCTCGACGAGCGGTTCCGGTCGGCCGTCGCGGCCCTCGGCGCCCCGGCCGAGCGGCGGGATCCGGCCGAGCCGATCCGCCCGGGCTCGGCACTGACCGGCGCGCTGGCGCTGCGGCTGTTCGACGCCCAGCTGACCAGCCGCCACCTGGACCTGGCCGCGCGGTGGCTGCGCAGCTTCAACGAGGGGTACTACACGATCGGCTCGGCCGGGCACGAGGGCAACGCGGCGGTCGCCGCCGCCCTCCGCCGCGACGACCCGGCCCTGCTGCACTACCGGTCCGGCGCCTTCTACTGCGTCCGGGCGGCCGGTGACGACGGCGATCTGATGGCTCCCGCGCGGGACGTGCTGCGCGGCATGGTCGCCTCGGCCCACGAGCCGATCGCGGGCGGCCGGCACAAGGTCTTCGGCCGCGCAGACCTGCACGTCGTCCCGACCACCTCGACCATCGCCTCGCACCTGCCCCGGGCGGTCGGCGTGGCGTTCGCCATCGAGCGCGCCCGCCGGCTCGCCGCCGCGGGCTCGCCGCGCGCTGCGCGCACCCCGCGCGTCCCACCCGCCGGCCTCCTGCTCGCGGACCATCCACAGTGGCCGGCCGATGCGATCGTGGTCTGCTCGTTCGGCGACGCCTCGATCAACCACGCCAGCGCCACGGCAGCGTTCAACACCGCCGGGTGGTGCCAGCATGCGGGCCTGCCGCTGCCCGTGCTGTTCGTCTGCGAGGACAACGGCCTGGGCATCAGCGTGCGCTCGCCGGCCGGCTGGGTGGCCGCGGCGCTGCGCGCCCGCCCCGGCATCCGGTACTTCGAGGCGGACGGCTGCGACCTCGCCGCCACCTACGACGCCGCCAGCGAGGCGGCCTCCTGGGTCCGCCGGCAGCGCCGCCCCGCGGTGCTGCACCTGCCCATGGTGCGGCTGATGGGGCACGCCGGCGCGGACGCGGAGGTGGCCTACCGCAGCCTGGCCGACATCGCCCGGGACGTGGCCCGCGACCCGCTGGTGGCCACCGCGCGGCTGCTGGTGACCGCCGGCCTGGCCGAAGCGCAGGAGCTGGTCAGCCGGTACGACGAGATCGGCTGGCAGGTCCGCAAGGTCGCCGAGGAGGTGCTCGGCGAGCCGAAGCTGGGCTCGGCCGCGGACGTGGCGGCGCCGATCGCCCCGCGCCGCCCGGTCCGGGTGGCGCGGGCCGTCACCGACGCGGCGTCCCGCGCCGTCGGCCCCGACGCCGCCGCCCGTGCCGCCGCGTTCGGCGGGCGGCTGCCCGAGGACCAGGGCCCGCTCACCCTGGCGCAGACCATCAACGCCGCCCTCACCGACGCCATGCTGTCGTACCCGTCGATGCTGGTCTTCGGCGAGGATGTGGCGGTCAAGGGCGGGGTGTACGGGGTGACCAAGGGCCTGCGGGAGCGGTTCGGCGCCGCGCGGGTCTTCGACACCCTGCTGGACGAGACCTCCGTGCTCGGGCTCGGCCTGGGCGCCGGGCTCGCGGGCCTGCTGCCGGTGCCCGAGATCCAGTACCTGGCCTACCTGCACAACGCCGAGGACCAGCTGCGCGGGGAGGCCGCCACGCTGCAGTTCTTCTCCCAAGGGGCGTACCGGAACCCGATGGTCGTGCGGATCGCCGGCCTGGCGTACCAGGAAGGCTTCGGGGGGCACTTCCACAACGACAATGCGGTGGGTGTACTCCGCGACATCCCCGGCCTGGTGATCGCGGTGCCCGCCCGGGCCGCGGACGCCGCGCCGCTGCTGCGGACCTGCCTGGCCTCGGCCGCCGTCGACGGCAGCGTCTGCGTCTTTCTGGAGCCGATCGCGCTCTACCACACCCGGGACCTGCACGCCGACGGCGACCGCGAGTGGCTCGCGCCGTACGCCGGGCCGGGGGAGTGGGGCAGCGCGCACGTGCCGATCGGCCGGGCCCGGGTCTATGGCATCGGGTCCGCGGACGACCTCACGATCATCACCTTCGGCAACGGCGTACGGATGGCGCTGCGGGCCGCCGCCCGGCTGGCCGAGGAGGGGTACGGATCCCGCGTGGTCGACCTCCGCTGGCTGGCGCCGCTGCCCGCGGCCGACATCGTCCGGGAGTCCTCGGCGACCGGCCGGGTGCTGGTGGTGGACGAGACCCGGCGCTCCGGCGGCGTCGGGGAGGGCGTGCTCGCCGCGCTCGTCGACGGCGGTTACGTCGGTGCTGCCCGCCGGGTCACCTCGGCCGACTCGTTCATCCCGCTCGGGGCCGCCGCCCAGCATGTCCTCGTGTCCGAGGATGCGATTACGCAGGGTGCACGCGCCTTGCTCTCACGGTAACGCACTGTAGCGGTCTGTCCGACGTTTGGCCGGTTGGGCGGCGCTGAGCTGATCTACCGTTCGAGACGGAGGGCGCTGAGCTGATCCGTCGTTCGAGACGGAAAGGGCCTGGCCGGGGGGATTTCCTGCCCACACACGGTGTGCCACTTGCGCGGAGCGCGACAACTGTGTGGACTACCCGCTATCGGCGTCACCAGACGGCGCCGCGGCCGCTCAGTTGGCAGAATTGAGTCGGCGAGAGTCAGATGAGGAGGCATTCGACAGTGAGCGCGACCGCTGGTCAGGCCGCCGACGGCGTACGGAGCCTGGCGGACCGGTTCGGTATCGAGCCGGGGATGGTCGTTATGGAGATGGGCTACGACGACGACGTGGACGCCGATCTCCGCGACGCCTTGACCGATCGCTGCGGCGAACTGGTCGATGAGGACACCGACGAGGTCGTCGACGCGGTGCTGCTGTGGTTCCGCGACGGCGACGGGGACCTGGTGGAGCTGCTCGTCGACGCCCGGGGCCCGCTGGCCGACAACGGCGTGGTGTGGGTGCTGACCCCGAAGGCCGGCCGGGTCGGGCACGTCGAGCCGAGCGAGATCAGCGAGTCGGCGCAGACCGCCGGCCTCCAGCAGACCTCGACGGTCAACGCGGGCAAGGACTGGAGCGGCGCACGCCTGGTCGCGCCACGCGCGGCCCGGTCCCGCCGGTAGACCCACCGCCCAGGCCAGCGCGGCCGGCGCGCCGTGCCGCCTGCAGCCGTGCGTGCTCGTTTCACGCATGTCTCTTCCGTGCGCCCCGCCGGTGGTTCTCCGGGGCGCTCCTGTCGGTGCTTCCTTTCGAGCGATCAGGACCGTCGGTCGGGCACCCCGGCCGGGCCCAGTGGCATGATCGACCTTGTCACCGTCACTGAGGAGTGCTCATGCCGATCGAAGTGGGCGCGCAGGCGCCCGACTTCCTGCTGAAGGACCAGAACAACCAGGAGGTCCGGCTGTCCGACTTCCGCGGCCGCAAGAACGTGCTGCTGGTCTTCTACCCGCTCGCCTTCACCGGCACCTGCCAGGGCGAGCTGTGCGCGATCCGGGACAACCTGAACGACTTCGTCAACGACGACGTCCAGGTGTTGACGATCAGCGTGGACTCGCCGTTCGCCCACAAGGTCTGGGCCGAGCGGGAGGGCTACGAGTTCCCGCTGCTGGCGGACTTCTGGCCGCACGGCGCGGTGGCCCAGGCGTACGGCGTCTTCAACGAAGAGCGCGGCTTCGCCAACCGCGGCACGTTCCTGATCGACCGCGACGGTGTGGTCCGCTTCGCGGAGATGAACATGCCTGGCGAGGCGCGCGACCCGGACGCCTGGCGCAAGGCGCTGGCGCAGCTGAGCCGGGGAGGGTGAACACCGGGGGCGGCAAGGTAAGCTTGCTCGCCTACCGGGGCGCGTAGCTCAGCGGAAGAGCACTCGGCTTACAACCGAGGGGTCGCTGGTTCGAACCCAGCCGTGCCCACCCAGGTCTTCGCAGCTCAGCGGCGGTCGACTCGCCATTGTGCTCGATCGCCACCGGCACGCTCGGTCCGCTCTGGGAGCATGACCCTCGGCTTCGCTCTGCCGAAGTACCTCGGCCTCACCCGCCCCAGCGGGTGGCCACCTGCTTCAAAGCCGGGATCGAGAACGCCGCCATCGCACCGGCACTCGCCATCAGCTACTTCAGCCCGCTGGCGATACTCCCCGCCGTCGTCTACGGCACGACCCAGAACCTGCTCGCCGTCACGATCTTCGCGCCCTACTTCCCGAGGCAGGTGCCGCGGCTGCGGCGGTAGCCGGCCCAGGCGTGACTATCGGTGCCACCAATACCCTGATGTGCGCCGGGGGTCACGCTCGTCCGCGGGGTGAGGCGATCGACCTGCATAGCCGGACCCTGGCCGACTTCGAGCGGGTGCTTGGCCCGGATCACCCGGAGACCCTGCTGTCGCGGAACAACCTCGCCACCGCCTATGAGGCGGTGGGGCGGCTGGATGAGGCGATCGGCCTGTTCACCCGTACACTGGCTGATCGTGAGCGGGTGCTTGGCCCGGATCACCCGGACACCCTGGTCTCGCGGAACAACCTCGCTGCCGCTACCAGGCGGTGGGGCGGATGGACGAGGCCGAAGAATCGCCACCTGCTGCTCAGGAAGAGGCCGGCAAAACGATCTCGCAGCTA
>JADGHA010000005.1 GCA_019689695.1 Micromonosporaceae bacterium
GTTGTGCTCCCCGAAATAGCACGACATATCCCTTTTTTCGGGGTACACAACTGCAAGATCGCGGGGAGGGGGGAGGTCAGAGCTCGCCGCGGCGCTGCCGCAGCTTGGCCAGCGCCTCGGCGAGGATGGCCGCGCCGTCCGCGTCGCTGCGCCGCTCCTTCACGTAGGCCAGGTGCGACTTGTACGGCTCGGTCCTCGGCCGGCCCGGCGGGTTCTGCGCGTCCCGGCCCGCCGGCAGCCCGCAGCGGGGGCAGTCCCAGGTCGCCGGCGGTGTGGCGTCGACGGCCATCGGCCGGTCCACCGAGTGCCCGTTGGCGCACCAGTAGGTGACCGTCCGTCGGGGGGCAGGCTCACACCGTTCGAGGGGCCGCGCCGGCCCTGACCCAACGCGCGTGCCCCGGATGGCGCTGCTACTTGCCACGGCTCTTCGCTCCTGTCGTCGATCATGCGACGTGAAGTTGCGACTCTCCCCGTAATAGCGGTCTGGAACCAGAAAAGTACGCGCGGTCCGAATGCCCTCGGACCGCGCGTCAGTTTACGACTTTCACTCCATGCTCAGGAACCGTTGGCGGCCAGCTTCAACCACAGACCGATGCCGACGATGCAGGCGAACCAGATGATGCCGACCAGGATGGTGTAGCGGTCGAGGTTCTTCTCTGCCACGGACGACCCGGCCAGGTTGGAGCTGACGCCACCGCCGAACATGCTGGACAGCCCGCCACCCTTGCCGCGGTGCAGCAGGATCAGCAGGGTGAGCAGGAAGCTGGTGACCAGCAGCAAGGCGATCAACGTGTACGCGAACGCGATCGGCATGACGAAGCTCAATCCTCTCCGGGTGGTGACGCCCCAGGATAGCTCACCCGGTCAGCGGGTGACGTGGTCGCGGTAGCGGCAGATCTGGGTGAACTCCTCGGCGTCCAGGCTGGCGCCGCCGACCAGGGCACCATCCACGTCCGGCTGGGCCATGATGGCGGCGATGTTGCTCGCCTTCACCGAGCCGCCGTACAGGATGCGAACCTGCTCCGCCGTGTCACCCGAATAGCGCGTGGCGAGCTGCCTGCGCAGCGCGCCGATGACCTCCTGGGCGTCCTCCGGCGTGGCGGTCTTGCCGGTGCCGATCGCCCAGACCGGCTCGTACGCGACGACCACGCGCACCGCCTGCTCCGCGCTGACCCCGTCGAGGGCCGCGTCGAGCTGCCGGGTGCAGTGCGCGACGTGCCCGCCCTCCTCGCGGACCGCCAGGTGCTCGCCGACGCACAGGATCGGCGTGAGGCCGTTCGCCAGCGCCGCCTTCACCTTGCTGTTCACCACGGCGTCGTCCTCGTGGTGGTAGGCCCGCCGCTCGGAGTGGCCGACCACCACGTACCGGCAGCCGAGCTTGGCGAGCATGGCGCCGGAGATGTCGCCGGTGTACGCGCCGGCGGCGTGCGGCGAGAGGTCCTGCGCGCCGTACCCGATCAGCAGCTTGTCGCCCTCGACCGCGGTCTGGACGCTGCGGATCGAGGTGAACGGCGGCAGCACCACCACCTCGACGTCGGACAGCTGCTGCTCGGTGAGGCTGGAGGCGAGCTTCTGCACCAGCAGGTTCGCCTCCAGATGGTTCAGGTTCATCTTCCAGTTGCCGGCCATCAGTGGCCGGCGCGTGGGCTTGGGGGCCATTTAGGACTCCAGAGCAGCCAGGCCAGGGAGGGTCTTGCCCTCCAGGTACTCCAGGGACGCGCCACCGCCGGTGGAGATGTGGCCGAACGCCGACTCGTCCAGCCCCAGGGCGCGCACCGCGGCGGCCGAGTCACCGCCGCCGACCACGGTGAACCCGTTCACCTTCGTGATCGCCTCGGCCACCCCGCGGGTGCCCGCGGCGAACGGGGCCATCTCGAACACGCCCATCGGCCCGTTCCAGAACACGGTCCGCGCGCCGGACAGCGCCTTCGCGAAGGCGGCCACGGTGGACGGTCCGATGTCCAGGCCCAGCCACCCCTCGCGGATCTCCGTCGAGGCGGCGGTCTCCGTGGCGGCGTCGGCGGCGAACCTGTCGGCCACCACCACGTCGGTCGGCAGCACGATCCGGTTGCCGGCGCGGGTGAGCAGCTCCCGGCAGGTGTCCACCATGTCTTGTTCCAGCAGGCTCGCGCCGACCGGATAGCCCAGCGCCTTGAGGAAGGTGAAGCACATGCCGCCGCCGACCAGCAGGGTGTCCACCTTGGGCAGCAGCGCCTCGATGACGGCGAGCTTGTCGGAGACCTTCGAGCCGCCCAGCACCACCACGTACGGCCGTTCCGGATCGCCGGTCAGCCGCCGCAGCACCTCGACCTCGCGCAGCACCAGGCCGCCGGCGTAGTGCGGCAGCAGCCGGGCCACGTCGTACACGCTGGCGTGCTTGCGGTGCACCGCGCCGAACGCGTCGTCCACATAGGCGTCGGCGAAGCCGGCCAGCTGCCGGGCGAACGACTCCCGCTCGCCGGCGTCCTTGCTCGTCTCGCCCGGGTTGAACCGCAGGTTCTCCAGCAGGGCCAGCCCGCCGTCGGCCAGCCCGGCCACAGTGGACGCGGCGGATTCGCCGACGGTGTCGGTGGCGAAGGCCACCTCGGCGGAGAGCAGCTCGCGCAGCCGCGCGGCGACCGGCGCCAGGCTGTACTTCGGCTCGGGCGCGCCCTTGGGGCGCCCGAGGTGGGAGCAGACCACCACCCGGGCGCCCGCGGTGCGCAGCTTGTCCAAAGTGGGCAGGACGGCGCGGATCCGGCCGTCATCGGTGATCTTGTCGCCCTCCAGGGGGACGTTCAGGTCGGCGCGCACCAGCACGCGCCGACCCGAGACGCCCTCGGCGAGCAGGTCGTCGAGAGTACGCATTACAGCGAGCGACCCACCAGCTCGACCAGGTCCACCAGGCGGTTGGAGAAGCCGAACTCGTTGTCGTACCAGCCGACGACCTTCACGTGGTTGCCGATCACCTTGGTCAGCAGCGAGTCGAAGATGCACGACGCCGGGTCGCTGACGATGTCGGTGGAGACGATCGGGTCCTCGGTGTAGCTGAGCACCTTGGCCAGCGGGCCGCTCTCCGCGGCTGCCTTGAACGCGGCGTTCACCTCGTCCACGCTGGTCTCGCGGGACAGCGTGACGGTCAGGTCGGTGGCCGAGCCGGTCGGCACGGGCACCCGCAGCGCGTACCCGTCAAGCTTGCCGTTGAGCTCCGGCAGCACCAGCCCGATCGCCTTCGCCGCCCCGGTCGAGGTGGGCGCCACGTTCAGCGCCGCGGCCCGGGCCCGGCGCAGGTCCTTGTGCGGGCCGTCCTGCAGGTTCTGGTCCTGGGTGTACGCGTGGACGGTGGTCATCAGCCCGCGCTCGATGCCGAACGTGTCGTTGAGCACCTTCGCCATCGGGGCCAGGCAGTTGGTGGTGCACGACGCGTTCGAGATGATCGAGTGCTTCGCCGGGTCGTACATGCCGTCGTTGACGCCGATCACGACGGTGACGTCCTCGTTCTTCGCCGGCGCCGAGATGATCACCTTCTTGGCACCGGCGTCCAGGTGCGCGCGGGCCTTGTTGGCGTCGGTGAAGAACCCGGTCGACTCGAGCACCACGTCCGCGCCCAGGTCACCCCAGGGCAGCTTGGCCGGGTCCCGCTCGGCGAACACCTTGAACGACTGGCCGGCCACGGTGATCTCGTCCCCGCTCGCCTTCACCTCCTGCGGCAGCCGGCCGAGGATGCTGTCGTACTTGAACAGGTGGGCGAGCGTGGCGCTGTCGGTGAGATCGTTTACCCCGACCAGCTGGATGTCCGCGCCCGAGGCGAGCGCCGCCCGGTAGAAGTTACGGCCGATCCGGCCGAAGCCGTTGATGCCAACGCGGATGGTCACAGGTCCATCTCCTCGATCGTGGATGTTCGATTGAACGCCGGGGGCGCGGCCTCTTCGCCGTACCCGTTCGAGGCTATCGGAACCGCCCCGCCAGCGCGCAGCGGGGCGCGACTGACCGGATGTGACCTGCGGCGCATCGTCGGCGCCTCAGCAGGCCAGCATCTCCGGTGTGACCGCCGACTCAGTATCCGGAATACCCAGATCCTTGGCCCGCTTGTCGGCCAGCGCGAGCAACCGGCGGATCCGGCCGGCGATCGCGTCCTTGGTCAACGGCGGATCGGCCAGCGCACCCAGCTCCTCCAGCGACGCCTGCCGGTGCGCCAGCCGCAGCCGACCGGCACTGGTCAGGTGCCCCGGTGCGTCGTCCCCGAGGATCTCCAGGGCGCGGGTGACCCGGGCGGCCGCGGCCACCGCGGCCCGCGCCGAGCGGCGCAGGTTGGCGTCGTCGAAGTTGGCCAGCCGGTTCGCGGTGGCCCGCACCTCGCGGCGCACCCGCCGCTCCTCCCAGGACAGCACGCTGGAATGCGCGCCGAGCCGGGTCAGCAGCGCGCTGATCGCGTCGCCATCCTTGACCACCACCCGGTCCACGCCGCGCACCTCGCGCGCCTTGGCGGTAACGCCGATCCGCCCGGCCAGGCCGACCAGGGCCAGCGCCGACTCGGGGCCGGGACAGGTGATCTCGAGCGCGCAGGAGCGGCCCGGCTCGGTCAGCGACCCGTGCGCCATGAACGCGCCCCGCCAGGCGGACACCGCACAGCACAGCTTCGCCGAGACCACGTGCGGCGGCAGCCCGCGCACCGGCCGGCCGCGCACGTCCAGCAGCCCGGTCTGCCGGGCCAGCGCCTCGCCGTCCTTGACCACCCGCACGATGTAGTGGCTGGCCTTGCGCAGGCCGCCCGAGGCGAGCACGTGGATCTCGCTCGGGTAGCCGTAGACCGCCGCCACCTCCCGGCGCAGCCGCCGGGCCACCGCACCGGTGTCCAGCTCGGCCTCGACCACTACCCGGCCGGAGACGATGTGCAGGCCGCCCGACAGCCGCAGCAGCGCGGTCATCTCCGCCCGCCGGCAGCACGGCTTGGGCACGTCCACCCGGCTCAGCTCGTCCTTGACGGCAGCGGTCATCGCCATTTACGCCCCCACCCGCCTTCGCATCCCGCCCGGTTCACGCCCCACCGGCCTTCGCATCCGCGCCCGAATCGCGCCCATTGCCGTGGGCAAGCCACCGGCATCGCCCACGCCGCCTGCGCATCGCACCGACACTCTGGTCATCCTCCTGATCACCGCCGGTCCGAAGGGCCGCCCCGCGCGGCCGGCTCGGCACCGTCGTGCCGGGCGTCGGTACCCGCATCCCGGCCGGCGCCCAGCAGGCGCGCCAGGGCGGCGCCCAGCGCGGCGGGCTCGTGCCGCGCGGTGCCGTCCCCCATCGCCACCGCAGCGAGCACCAGCCGCGCACCCAGCGATTCTGCCGCACGGCGGACCGGCTCGGGGTCGTCTACCGCATTTACGTCCGCGAGGACAACGTCCACCCGCAGCTCGGGCAGGTACCAGCGCAGCGCGGCGAGGTGGCCGGCGAGCGACAGCTGCTCGGTCTCCAGCTCGGCGGCGAGGTTGAGCGTGACCAGCCGCCGCGCCGGGCTGGCCACGATGGCGCGGGCCAGCTCGGGGACGAGCAGGTGCGGGATGACACTGGTGTACCAGCTCCCCGGGCCGAAGATCAACCAGTCGGCGTCGCGCACCGCCGCCACGGCCTCGGCGCAGGCGGTCGGCGACGCCGGGTGCAGCCGCACCTTCTCCACCTGTCCGGGGGTGACCGCCACGTTGTGCTGGCCGCGGACGGTCACGACCTGGTCGGGCCGGTCTGGGTCGTGTCCCCTGACCTCGGCCTCGATCGCGACCGGATGGCGGCACATCGGCAACACCCGGCCGCGGGCGCGGACCAACGCGGCGAGGTGGTCCAGGGCGGCCACCGGGTCACCCATCAGCTCCATCAGGCCGCACAGCATCAGGTTGCCGACGGTATGGCCGGCCAGCGGGTCGCCGCCCGCCGGTGCGCCACCTTCGGCACCACACCCCGTCGTGCCGCCACCGGCGTCCGGATCGGCCCCGGACAGCGGGAATCGGTGCTGGAGCAGGTCGGCGGTGAGCTGGCTGGTGGGGTCGTCGGCGGCCAGCGCGGCCAGTGCCTGGCGCAGGTCACCCGGGGGCAGTGCCCCCCGCTCGGCGCGCAGCCGCCCGCTCGAGCCGCCGTCGTCGCCGACCGTCACCACCGCGGTGAGGTCCAGGTCCAGCCACCGGGCGCTGTGACGCAGGGCGCGCAGGGACGCGGCGAGGCCGTGCCCGCCGCCGAAGGCGACCACGCGCAGCAGTCCCCCGCCCGTCATGCCCGGCCCCGCTGCTGGCTGCGGCGTGGCGCGGCATTCCCGCGGCCACGGTTCCCTTGCCGGGACTCGCTCACAGCCACCTCCGTGCACCCTGTCCGAAGACCAATGTCACCTCGCCACCCGAGAACGCCACGCTTGAAGCAAATATCAGACAGCCGCCCGGGCGTCATTCCCGGCCGAGATCGCGGTGCTGCACGTGGGCCGCGAGCCGGACGCCGCGCAGGCGCCGGGCCAGCTCCTCGGCGATGGCCACGCTGCGGTGCTTGCCGCCGGTACACCCCACGGCCACGGTCAGGTACCGCTTGCCCTCCCGCTCGAAGCCCGGCGCGGTCGCGCTGATCAGACGGGCGTACGTCTCCACGAAGGTGCCCGCGCCGCGCTGGCCCAACACGTACCGGCTGACCGCCGCCTCCCGCCCGGTGTGGTCGCGCAACTCGGGCACCCAGTACGGGTTGGGCAGGAAACGCGCGTCCAGCACGAAGTCGGCGTCCGGCGGCAACCCGTACTTGAAGCCGAAGGAGAGCACGGTGACCCGCAGCCGGCGGGCGTCCTCGCCACCGAACAGCTCCTCGATCCGGGCCCGCAGCTGGTTGACGTTCAGGTGGCTGGTGTCGATCAACACGTCGGCCTGCTCCCGGGCCTCGGCGAGCAGCTTGCGCTCGGCGGCGATGCCGTCGGCGAGCCGGCCGTCGCCCTGCAGCGGGTGCGGCCGGCGCACGCTCTCGAACCGGCGGATCAGCACCTCGTCGTCCGCATCCAGGAACACCACGTGCGGGTGGAATCCCCGGTCTCGGAGGGCCTTGATCGCCCCCGAAAGGTCGGTCGAGAAGGCCCGGCTGCGCACGTCCAGCACCATGGCGGTGTGCCGGGCGGTGCCACCGGCCCGATGCGCGAGCTCGGCCATGTCGAGCATCAGCGCCTGTGGCAGGTTGTCCACCACGTAGTACCCGACGTTCTCCAGCGCCCGGGCGACCGTACTGCGACCGCCGCCGGAGACGCCGGTGACCACCACCAGGTCCATGTCCGAGCGCCCGGTCGCCGCTGGCTCACCCCGGCCGGTGTGCGCCCGCCCCTCGTCCCGCGCCGGCTGGTCCGGCCGCTGCCCGGCCGCGGGTGCCTGGCCGGCCGCGATCGGCTCGGTGGCGTTTGTGCCTTAGGTCCCCATCTCCCCCCTTCCCCCTCGTTCGTCCCTGATGTCCCGCCACCAGACGGCACGGCCGGTGGTGGGAGCTCGGGCGCGGACGCCGACGACGGGGGCTCAGGCGCCGCCGGCCCCATGGAAGTGCCGGGCGTGGCCTGCGGCTGTGGAGCGGGCGGCGGCTCCGCGGGCGCGGATGCCACGGCCCCGTCGGCGGCGGGGGCGAGCGCGGCCAGGACCGCCTCGGCGGTCCGGCGGCCGATGCCGGGCACCTCGGCGATCTCTTCGACGCTCGCTGCGGCCAGCCGCTTGAGGGACCCGAACCGCCGCAGCAACGCCTTGCGCCGCACCTCCCCGAGCCCCGGGATGGTGTCCAGGGCCGAGGCGGTCATCCGCCGCGACCGGCGCTGCCGGTGGAAGGTGATGGCGAACCGGTGCGCCTCGTCGCGCACCCGCTGCAGCAGGTAGAGCGCCTCCGAGGTGCGCGGCAGCACCACCGGGTACTCCTCGCGCGGCAGCCACACCTCCTCCAGCCGCTTGGCCAGGCCACACACCGCCACGTCGTCGATCCCGAGCCCGGCCAGCACGGCCCCGGCCGCGTTCACCTGCGGCTGGCCACCGTCCACCACGACCAGCTGCGGCGGGTACGCGAACTTGCGCGGCTTTCCGGTGGTCGGGTCGATGCCCGGCCGGTCGGGGTCGATCGTGGTCTCCTCCCCCAGCTCCCCGGTCTCCGCCCGGGCATCCAGGTAGCGGGCGAAGCGCCGGCGCAGCACTTCGGAGATGGCCGACACGTCATCGGACTGGCCGCGGATGATGAACCGCCGGTACTCGCTCTTGCGCGGCAGGCCGTCCTCGAAGACCACCATGCTGGCGACCACGTCGGTGCCCTGGATCTGGGATACGTCGTAGCACTCGATGCGCAGCGGAGCGGTGTCCATCCCGAGCGCCTCGGCGATCTCCTCCAGCGCCTTGCTGCGGCTGGTCAGGTCGCCGGCCCGGCGCAGCTTGTGCTGGGCCAGGGCCTGACTGGCGTTGCGGGCCACCGTCTCCATCAGGGCCTTCTTGTCGCCGCGCTGCGGCACCCGGATGGTGACCCGGCCGCCCCGGCGCTGGGACAGCCAGTCGGCGAGCGCGTCGGCGTCCGGTGGCAGCGCCGGCACCAGCAGCTCCCGGGGGACGTCGCTGTCCACCTGGTCACCGCCGGCCGGCCCGCCGTAGATCTGTCGGCAGAAGTGGTGGACCAGGTCGCCGGTGGTCAGCTCCTCGGTCTTCTCGACCACCCAGCCGCGCTGGCCGCGCACCCGCCCGCCGCGCACGTGGAAGACCTGGACCGCGGCCTCCAGCGGATCCTCGGCGAACGCCACCACGTCCGCGTCGGTACCGTCGCCGAAGACCACCGCCTGCTTCTCCATCGCGCGGCGCAGCGCGGCCAGGTCGTCGCGCAGCCGGGCGGCCCGCTCGAACTCCAGCTGTTCGGCGGCCTGCTGCATCTCCTTCTCCAGGCGGCGCACCATGGTTTCGGTGCGGCCGGCCATGAAGTCGCAGAAGTCTTCGACGATGCGCCGGTGCTCGGCCTCGGTGACCCGCCCTACGCAGGGGGCTGAGCACTTGCCGATGTAGCCGAGCAGGCACGGCCGGCCGATCTGCCCGGCCCGCTTGAACACCCCGCCGCTGCAGGTGCGCGCCGGGAAGACCCGCAGCAGCAGGTCGAGCGTCTCCCGGATCGCCCAGGCGTGCGAGTACGGCCCGAAGTAGCGCACGCCCTTGCGCTTGGCCCCGCGCATCACCTGCAGCCGCGGGAAGTCCTCGTTGAGCGTGACGGCCAGGTAGGGGTAGCTCTTGTCGTCCCGGTACTTGACGTTGAACCGCGGGTCGTACTCCTTGATCCAGGCGTACTCCAGCTGGAGCGCCTCCACCTCGGTGCCGACGGTGACCCAGTCCACCGACGCCGCGGTGGTGACCATCTGCTGGGTGCGGGCGTGCAGCGTCCAGGTGTCGGCGAAGTAGGAGTTGAGCCGAGCCCGCAGGCTCTTGGCCTTGCCGACGTAGATGACCCGCCCGGACGCGTCGCGGAACCGGTAGACCCCTGGCGCGTCCGGGACCGTCCCGGGCGCCGGGCGGTACGTCGACGGGTCAGCCACGCCGGCAAGCCTAGTCGTCCGGGGCGACGGCGACCGGGCGGCCGCGCGGGCGGACCGGCCGGGGGCCGGGCCGCCGCTCAGGCCTGCAGGAAGATACTGCCGCCCTCGACCTTGATGGTGACCTCGTCCAGGGCCTTGGTCGCCGGGCCCCGCTTGACCGAGCCGTCCGCAATGGAGAACTGGCTGCCGTGGCAGCCGCAGTTGATGGTGCCGTCCTTGACGTTCGCCACCGTGCACCCCTGGTGGGTGCAGACGGCGCTGAAGCACTTGAACTTCCCGGCCGTCGGCTGGGTGACCACTACCTGCTTCTCGGCGAAGACCTTGCCGCCCTTGGCCGGGATGTCGCTGGTGGCGGAGAGCTTCGTGCCGCTGTCGGCCCCGTTTTGCTCCTTGGGGGCGCCCGTGGTGGGTGCCTGACCGCCAGTGGTGGGGGCCCCGCCCGGGGTGGCACCGCTGTCGGCGAGCGAGTTGTCGCCCTCGTCCGTGCCACACGCCGCCAGCACCGCCGAGGCACCGACCGCGCCGATGCCAGTGATCATCGCGCGGCGGGTCGTGGCCCCCTCGATCTCGACCTGACTATCGGTCATTACGTGCTTCTCCCGTCATCCTGTCGGCAAGGGGCCCGACTGGCCCCGGTCACGCCAGTAGACACGATCCCCGAACTGCACCCGGTTCAAATCGCACCCTTTGTAGCGGTCAGCGACACGGGAAACCCCGTTCGGCGGGCCAGCGCGCAGCCGTGTGCCGCGTCCCGGTGCCGGAGCCGAGGACGGTCGGCTGGACGGACCCGGACGGCTGCCAGGTCAACCGGCGCGGCCGGTCCTCGCCGGTGCCTTGGCGGCGGCGCGCTTGGCCGGCGTCCGCTTCGCCGGCGCGGCCGTGCGACCCGGCTGTGCCGCGCCGTGCCCGCGGGCGCCGTTCTGGTCCGCTGGGCCGCTCCCGGCCGCCGCCCCGGTGCGCGCGGCGCCGCTCCTGCCCGCCGGGGCGTGCTGGCCCGCCGCGTTCCCCTCCGCGCGGCCGCCCGCCTGGCCGACCAGCGACGGGTTCGGGCCGAGGCCGAGGACCGGCCGCAGAAACTGGCCGGTGTAGCTCTCCGGCACCTCGGCGACCTGCTCCGGCGTGCCGGTGGCGACCACCATGCCGCCCTTGTGGCCGCCCTCCGGACCCATGTCGATCAACCAGTCGGCGGTCTTGATCACGTCCAGGTTGTGCTCGATCACGATGACCGTGTTGCCCTTGTCGACCAGGCTCTCCAGCACCCGCAGCAGCTTGCGGACGTCCTCGAAGTGCAGGCCCGTCGTGGGCTCGTCGAGCACGTACACGGTCCGGCCGGTGGACCGCTTCTGCAACTCCGAGGCGAGCTTGACCCGCTGCGCCTCGCCACCGGAGAGGGTGGGGGCCGGCTGGCCCAGCCGCACGTAGCCCAGGCCGACGTCGACCAGCGTCCTCAGGTGCCGGTGGATGGCCGGAATGGCGGCGAAGAACTCGGCCGCCTCCTCGATCGGCATGTCCAGCACCTCGCTGATGGTGCGGCCCTTGTAGTGCACCTCGAGGGTCTCCCGGTTGTACCGGGCGCCCTTGCACACCTCGCACGGCACATAGACGTCCGGGAGGAAGTTCATCTCGATCTTGATGGTGCCGTCGCCGGCGCAGTTTTCGCACCGGCCGCCCTTGACGTTGAACGAGAACCGGCCGGGACCGTACCCCCGGATCTTGGACTCGGTGGTCTCCGCGAACAGCTTGCGGATGTGGTCGAAGACGCCGGTGTAGGTGGCCGGGTTGGACCGCGGCGTCCGCCCGATCGGTGACTGGTCCACCCCGACCACCTTGTCCACGTACTCGATGCCGGTCACCCGGGTGTGCCGCCCGGGGACCAGCCGCGCCCCGTTGACCTGGTTGGCGAGCACCGCGTACAGGATGTCGTTGACCAGTGTGGACTTGCCCGAACCGGAGACCCCGGTCACCGCGATGAACTGGCCCAACGGGAAGCTCACCGTGAGGTTGCGCAGGTTGTGCTCCCGGGCGCCGTGCACCACCAGTTCCCGCCCGGTCCACACCCGGCGCGCCCCGGGGGTGGGGATGCTGCGCCGGCCGGCGAGGTACGCCCCTGTGATCGACTCCCGGTTCTTCAGCAGGTCCGGCAGCGGGCCGCTGTGCACGATGCGCCCGCCGTGCTCGCCCGCGCCCGGGCCGATGTCCACCACCCAGTCCGCCGTGCGGATCGTGTCCTCGTCGTGCTCCACCACGATCAGCGTGTTGCCCAGCTCCCTGAGCCGCACCAGCGTCTCGATCAGCCGGTGGTTGTCCCGCTGGTGCAGGCCGATGGACGGCTCGTCCAGCACGTACAGCACGCCGACCAGGCCGGAACCGATCTGCGTGGCCAGCCGGATCCGCTGCGCCTCGCCGCCGGAGAGGGTGGCCGCCGGCCGGTCCAGGGACAGGTAGTCCAGCCCCACATCGACCAGGAAGCGGAGCCGTGCGTTGATCTCCTTCAGCACCCGCTCGGCGATCATCTTCTGCCGGTCGGTGAGCGTCATCTCGCCGAGCAGGTCGGCGCACTCCCCCACCGACAGCGCGCAGATCTCGGCGATGTTGCGCCCGCCCACGGTGACCGCGAGCACCTCGGGCTTGAGCCGCGCCCCGCCGCACACCTTGCACGGCACGTCGCGCATGTATCCCTCGTACTTTTCCCGGGACCACTCCGAGTCGGTGTCGCTGTGCCGGCGCTCGATCCACTGCACCACACCCTCGAAGCCGGTGTAGTAGGACCGCTCCCGACCGTATTTGTTGCGGTACCGAACGTGGACCTGATCCTCCGAGCCGTACAGGATGGTCTTCTGCGCCCGGGCGGGCAGCTTGCGCCACGGGGTGTCCAGGTCGAAATGCTCCGCCTCGCCGAGCGCCGCCAGCAGGCGGAGGAAGTACTCCAGGGTCTGCCCGGTGGACCAGGGCTGGATCGCGCCCTCCCGCAGCGTCCGCTCCGGGTCCGGGACGACCAGCTCCGGGTCGACCTCCTTCTTGGTGCCCAGGCCGGTGCACTCCGGACAGGCGCCGTACGGCGAGTTGAAGGAGAACGAGCGCGGCTCCATCGCCTCGAAGGACAGGTCGTCGTACGGGCAGGCGAGGTGCTCGGAGAAGGTGCGCTCGCGGTGCTCGTCATCCTCGGGCAGGTCGACGAAGTCGAGGATCACCACCCCGCCGGCCAGCCGCAGCGCCGTCTCCACCGAGTCGGTCAGCCGCTGTTTCGCCGACGTCTTCACGGTGAGCCGGTCGACCACGACCTCGATGGTGTGCTTCTCCTGCTTTTTCAGCTTCGGCACGTCGGTCAGCGGGTGCACCACACCGTCCACCCGGACCCGGGCGTACCCCTTGGACTGCAGCTCCGCGAACAGGTCCGCGTACTCCCCCTTGCGGCCACGGACGACCGGCGCGAGCACCTGGAACCGGGTGCCCTCGTCCATGGCGAGCACCCGGTCGACGATCTGCTGCGGGGTCTGCCGGCTGATCGGCCGGCCGCACTTGGGGCAGTGTGGCTCGCCCACCCGGGCGAACAGCAGCCGCAGGTAGTCGTAGACCTCGGTGATGGTGCCCACGGTCGAGCGGGGATTGCGCGAGGTCGACTTCTGGTCGATCGAGACGGCCGGCGAGAGCCCTTCGATGAAGTCGACGTCCGGCTTGTCCATCTGGCCGAGGAACTGCCGTGCGTACGAGGAGAGGGACTCGACGTACCGCCGCTGCCCCTCCGCGAAGATCGTGTCGAACGCGAGGCTGGACTTGCCCGAGCCGGACAGCCCGGTGAACACGATCAGGGCGTCGCGCGGTAGGTCCAGGTTCACGTCGCGCAGGTTGTGCTCCCGCGCTCCCCGGATGATCAGTCGGTCTGCCACAGCCCGCCCTCGGTTCGCCAGTCGTCGCCGCGTTGGGTGCCGGCAGCAACTCTAGACCGGGGCGGTGACATTTTCGTCCGCCCAGCTCACCCCGTCTTGCCGGCGCACCGCCGCAGGCAAGACTAGCCCCGCGCGTCAGGCCAGCTGGATGCTGTCGCCGTCCACCCTGATGGCCACCTCCTTCAGCGGCGAGGGGGCGGGACCGTCCGCCACCGAGCCGTCCTTGAGCGAGAACTTGGCGCCGTGGCAGGGGCAGTTGATCGTCCCGCCGGAGATCTTGGTGACCGCGCAGCCAGCGTGCGTGCAGGTCGTGTCGTACGCCTTGAACGTCCCCGCGGTCGGCTGGGTGACCACCACCTTCTCGTCGGAGAAGATCTTGCCGCCGCCGACCGGTATCTCGCTGGTCGAGGCGAGCCGTGCCACGTCGTCGGCCGGGGCCGCGGCCTGGGTCTGCGCCGCCGCCTTGGCCGCCGCCGCCTTGGCCGGCGCCGGCTTGGCCGGCGCCTTCTTCGCCGGTGGCGCGGCCGGCGCACCGGTGGTCTGCCCGTCAGCGATGTACCTGTCCTTCAGGTTGGCGGTGTCCCAACCGCACCCGGACAGCAGCGCCGAGGCGCCGACCGCCCCGGCGCCCGCGACGACCGCCCGGCGGGTCTTGCCGGCCTCGATCCTCCGGTCCTGCATGCGCACGGTCCTCTCCGCTCAAGGGTGCACGCTCGTCCACCACGGTTACGGCCGGCACCGCCCCGGCGGTTCAGTCGGCGCGGGATCTCACCGCGTCACGGCCGGCCGCCGCGCACCCGCATCTCCTGCTGCCGGCGCTTCCACCTGGCCCGTTCCTCGGCGGCCAGCCGCGCGTCCCGGCGGCGCGCCTGGTACGCGATCTCGCGTTGCAGCTTGCGCCAGCTGGCCAGCCGCCGCGGCGGCAGCAGGCCGGAGTCGAGCGCCGCGCGCACCGCGCAACCCGGCTCGCCCTCGTGCCGGCAGTCGCCGAACCGGCACGCCGCGGCCAGCTGCTCGATGTCGGCGAACGCCCGGTCCAGGCCGGACTCCGCGTCCAGCAGGCCGACCGCTCGCAGGCCGGGGGTGTCCAGCACCGCGCCGCCGCCCGGGATCGGCACCAGCGCGCGGTACGTCGTGGTGTGCCGGCCCTTGCCGTCCACGCCGCGGATCTGCTGGGTGGCCATCACCGTGGCGCCGGCCAGCGCATTCACCAATGTAGACTTGCCGGCGCCGGACCGCCCGAGCAGGCCGAGCGTGCGGCCGGGCGGGACCAGCCGGCGCACCGAATCCATGCCGGCACCGGTCCGGACGCTCACCGGAACCACGTCAACACCCGGCGTGACGTCGGCGACCTGCGCGGCGACCGCCGCCGGGTCGGCGGCCAGGTCCGCCTTGGCCAGCAGGACCACCGGCCGGGCGCCGGAGTCCCACGCCAGTGCGATCAGCCGCTCCACCCGGCCGAGGTCGGGCGCCGGGTCCACCGGCTCGACGACCGCCGCCGCGTCCAGGTTGGCGGCGAGCACCTGGCCGACCGAGTCGTTCCCGGCGGTTCGCCGCACGATGGTGGCCCGCCGGGGCAGTACCGCCTCGACCGTGACCCGCTCGTCCGGCCACCAGCGCACCACCACCCAGTCCCCGGCGCAGGGCAGCGCCGCCGGGTCGCCGGCCGCGGCGGAAAGGATGGAACCGGCCAGGCTCGCGCGGACGGTCCCGGCCGCGGTGAGTACCGTGCACACCCCGCGGTCCACCCGGGCGACCCGGGCCGGCCCGTGGTCGTCCTGGTCGGCGTACCGGGCGTAGGCGGTCTGGAAGGTGGCGTCCCAACCAAGGGACGACAGATCAAACGTCATCGGAACCCTTTGCGTACGAGAGGGCCAGCCGCTGAAGAAGCTGGCCAATGACCCGTTGGTCAACCGCAAGTCGAGGCGGGTGTGCCCGGCATGGCTCCCCACCTCCTCTGGGGTTACGGAAGGTGCCGGGGCGGCACCTTCACTCGACGCGTCTGCCTAGACGGTACGGGTCGGTCGGCACCGGGCAAACTCAATATCGCCGGCGGTGACGGGCGCGCCGCCGCAACCGCTAGGGTCGATGGCGTGACGGCTGATCCACTCGTACTCCTGCCCGAGGTGCACCGGGCCACGGACCGCCTCATCCACACGGTCAGCACGCTCACCGGTGACGACGCGGCCCTGCCCTCGCTGCTGCCGGGTTGGACCCGGGGACACGTGATAACCCATGTCGCGCGTAGCGGCGACGCGTTGGTGAACCTGCTCACCTGGGCGCGGACCGGCACACCGCTGCCGGCGTACCCCAGCGCGGCTGCCCGGGCCGCAGACATCGAGGCCGGCGCGAGCCGCCCGCTCGACGAGCTGCTGGCCGACCTGCGGGCCTCCGCCGACCGCTTCGACCAGGCCGTGGCCGCGATGCCGGCCCCGGCCTGGTCCAACCTGGTCCAGCTGCCCAGCGGCGCCGAGGCCCCGGCCGCCGCCGTTCCCTGGCAGCGGCTGCGCGAGCTGGAGGTGCACCATGTCGACCTCGCCGCCGCGTACCGGCCGGAGGACTGGCCGGAGTCGTTCACCCAGCGGCTGCTGTTGGAGGCGGCGGCCGATCTCGGCGCCCGCCCCGAGACCCCACCGCTGGTGCTGCATCCGGACGACTGGGACCGCGAGGTGACCGTCGGCGACCCGGCCCGGACGGAACGCGACGGCAGTCGGGGCAACACCCACACGCCCACGGTCCGCGGCCCGGCGTACGCGCTCGCCGCCTGGCTGACCGGCCGCCGCGACGGCTCCCAGCTCACCATCTCGCCACCGCAGCCGCTGCCCGAACTCCCCCGCTGGAAGTGAGACGACGATGCCGTACACCGGAGATGTCACGCCCGGCGGCCCGCCGGACGTACGCGAGCTTTCCGCGCTGACCATCACCAAGGTGTCGGTCGGCCCCATGGACAACAACGCGTACCTGCTGCGCTGCGCCGAGACCGGCGATCAGCTGCTGATCGACGCGGCGAACGAGCCGCAGCGCCTGCTGTCGCTGCTCGGCACCGGAAGTTTGTCCACTGTGGTCACCACGCATCGGCACCAGGACCACTGGCAGGCACTGTCGGATGTGGTCGCCGCGACCGGTGCGCGGGCGGTGGCACATGCGGCGGACGCGGATGCCCTGCCGGTGCCGGTGGAGCCGGTGGCGGACGGGGACACGATCACCGTCGGCCGGGTGTCGCTGGAGGTGATCCACCTGGTGGGCCACACGCCCGGCTCGATCGCCCTGCTCTACCGCGACCCGACGCCCGGCGGCTTCCCGCACCTGTTCACCGGGGACAGCCTGTTCCCGGGCGGGGTGGGCAACACCCGCGGCAACGCGGCCAACTTCGCTTCGCTGATCAACGACGTGGAGCGGAAGCTGTTCGACCGGCTGCCGGACGAGACGTGGTTCTACCCTGGCCACGGCCGCGACTCGACGCTCGGTGCCGAACGCCCGTCCCTCCCCGAGTGGCGCGCCCGCGGCTGGTGACCAGCCGTCGGCGGCCCGGCACAACTCGCTGGGCCGGCAGTCCACCACGTCCCTGACTGCCAGGGCACCGCGGGTCACCGGGCTGGACGGTTTGCGGGTTCATCGCAGCCGGCTATGGTTCTCAGCACGGTCGGCCTGGACCAGAGGGGTGGGGGCATGGGCGTGGCAGCACAGGTGAAGCGGCCGTCGCGGCGGGTGGTCGTCGCAGCCCCGTGCGCCGCCGGATTGGCCGCGCTGCTCGCCGGCTGCGCCACCAACGACGCGTCCGGTGGTCTGCCCGCCGCGCCGCCTGCCAGCCCTGCTGACCCAGGTGCGGCCGACCCGGCCGAGCCCGCCCGGACCGCCGGCGGCCGGCCCGACGGTGCGGCCCCGCTGGCCCGGGTCTCCGAGATACCGGTCGGCGGCGGGAAGATTTTCGCCGACCGGGGCGTGGTGATCACCCAGCCGACGGCCGGCACGATCAAGGCGTTCTCCGCCGCCTGCACGCACCAGGGCTGCACGGTGGCGCGGGCGCGAACCACCATCGATTGCCTGTGCCACGGCAGCAGGTTCGACATCGCCGACGGATCGGTCGTCGCCGGGCCCGCGCCGCGGGGACTGCCACCGGTGGCGGTCAGGGTAAGTGGTGGCACGATCACTCTGGCCTGAAATCCCGACGGTGTGACGACCGTCATACCGCACAGGTCGGACGCCTACCGGTGATCAGCGTGGGAAGAGACGCCGGCAGGCTGGCTCACGACCGACTGGAGTGCACATGAAGATCGGGATCATCGGCGCGGGTCACATCGGTGGCACCCTGACCCGCCGGCTGCGGGCGCTCGGCCATCAGGTCACCGTGGCCAACTCGCGGGGACCGCAGACCCTCACCGACCTCGTCGCGGAGACCGGGGCCGAGGCCGCCACCGCCGACGAAGCGGCGAAAACCGGTGAGGTGGTGATCGTCTCGGTGCCGCTGCGCGCCGTCCCCGATCTGCCGGCCGAGGCATTCACCGGCAAGATCGTCATCGACACCAACAACTACTACCCCCAGCGCGACGGCCACATCGCCTCCATCGACGCGAAGCGGGCCACCTCCAGCCGGTGGGTCGCCGACCTGCTCCCCGGTGCCCGGGTGGTCAAGGCCTTCAACACCATCTACGCCGACCACCTGATGCAGCTCGGCCGCCCGCCGGACCGGCGGGACCGGATCGCGCTGCCGGTGGCCGGCGACGACGCGGAGGCGAAGAGGATTGTCATGGGCCTGGTCGAGGAGCTGGGCTTCGACCCGGTGGACGCGGGTAGCCTCGACGACAGCTGGCGGCAGGAGCCGGAGACCCCGGTCTACGGCTCCGACCGGGACGCCACCGGCGTACGGGAGGGATTGGCCGCCGCGAAGCTGTAGCCCGATTCGGCTGCCGGCGGCACCGCCGTCCTGGGCTGGCCGGCGCCCACCACGGCGGGCTCGTGACGGGCGGCCGCCCCGCGCTCGTCACCGCCGGCCGCGGCGGGCTCGTCACCGCCGGCCGCGGCGGGCGAATCGCCGTGGCCGCGCTTGTACGGCACCTTCTCCAGCAGCTCCTGCGCCCGCCGGTCGATCAGGGCGGTCAGCGCCTGCTGGCCGGCGCCCAGCAGGACCGCGTAGGCGAGGATCTGACCTGAGGAGTCCAGATCGGTCAGGCCCGGGATGAACCGGCCGTGGATGAGCAGCAGACCGGTCAGCGCGGACAGCGCGCCGGACGGCAGCTTGGCCAGGGCCAGCGCCAGCGGCACCCCGTACGGGGTGATGGTGCCCTGCAGCCGGCGGATCGAGAACGCGGCGGCCAGCGCGCCGCCGGTGGCGCCGAGCACCGCAACCGCCAGTGCGTCCCGGCCGGATGCGACCGTCCCGGTAGGACAGATCTGGCCCCGCTCGCCGAAGCACATCGGCACCGTGGACGGCCACTGTAGACCCATGGCGACCAGTGCGCCGACGAGCAGGAGCATGACCGCCGTGACCGCGCAGAGGATGTTCCGGAAGCTGCGCAGCCGGGCGTACTGGGCGTCCACGGCACCGTACGCCCACTCCAGCGCGGTTTGCAGGGCCCACCGCTTGGTCTGGACGGCGCGCTCGCCGGTGGCCTGCCCGACCGCCTCCTCCACCGCCTGCCGGCGCGTCTCGGTCCGCGGCATGGTGGCCCGCATCCGCACCAGGGCCGAGCGCAGCTGCTCGTCCAGTTCGTCCGCGGGCACGTACCGGGCGAGCAGGATCCGGGCCGCGTGCAGGTTGGTGAACGCCTGGTTGATCGCGCTGCCGGTCAGCCAGACGCCGGGGCTGCGGGTGGAGCAGGCGGCAATCTGTTCCGCCTCGTCCAGCAACCTCCGGATGCGGTCGAAGCGGTCCGCGGGTGCGGCGTCGCCCTGTTCGCGGGCGCGGTCGAGCTCGTCCCGGGCCAGCGCCACCCGCGCGCGGATGACGTGCTGCCAGTACGCGCCCGGACTGGACATCCTGCGCGAGGCGAAGCGCGGGAGGAGCCGGCACGGCTTCGATGCGGCGGCGCTGGTCATGGCAGGCTCCGTTACCTCACTCGGCCCGCAGCCCGTCCGCGACGGCCCGGGCCACCCGGGCATCGGCGAGATACTCGGCGATGTCGTGCGCGCGGTCCTTGGCGTTGGCGGTCAGCACTTCGGTGATGCCGCGGCCCCATACCTGGCTCAAGGGACAGCCGATGGACACGGCGTCCGCCGCGCACCAGGCGTTCAGCCAGCTACCCAGCCGCTCGGGGCGGTGCGGGCCGCCGGCGACGAGTCGCTTGTAGACAGCGTCCAGGCCGAGCGGGCTGCCGGCCGTGACCAGGGCGTCCACCTGGATGCCAGCGGGCAGCCGGGTGAGCAGGTCCATCGCCACCACCGTGCCGAGGCTGTGACTGACCAGTACGACGCGGCCGGCCGCGGGCAGGCAGCCCAGCACCGCGTCCAGGACCAGGTCGCGCACGGCCGGGCGGTCCAGGTAGGCGGCCACATCCTTGAACACGGCCGCGATGAACGCCTCGTCCAGCCCGCTGCGGTCGGCCAGCCACCCCAACGGCCGGCGCAACCGGCCGACCAGGCCGTCGACGATGCCCTCCTGCAGGTCAGCCTGCGCCGACGTCGGCATGCCGGCGCGGTACGCCGCCTCGGTGAGCAGCTCCTCATAGAGGGCGGCCGAGGTGTCGGCCAGCGCCTCCCGCCCGTCCACCGCGCTGGCCAGGACATCGCCGTAGAACGGGAACCACACGTCCGCCGGGTCGACGGTGGGCAGGCCCGCGCCGCCCAGCCCGCTGGCGAGGCCGGCGGTCCAGGCCGCCCGCAGCCGCACCGGATCCCGGCCCTGCTGGCTTCGTCCGTGCAGGAACACCAGGTGGGTTGTGCCGCCGAGCGGCGGCCTGCGGGCCGGCACGCGAGCGGCGCCGGCAGTGACCACGGCGCCGGCAGTGACTACGGCACCGGCGGTGACCACGGTGCCGGCAGTGGCCACGGCGCTGCCGGCGACCGCGGGCCCGCCGGCCACGAGCTCGACGGTCGGGCCCGGTGCGGCCGCGCCGGGCTGGACAGCGGTGATGACCGGGGATTCGCCGGGCGGCAGCGCCTGTGGACCGAGCTCGGCCAGCACCTGCCGTTCGGCCTCGGTGAGCGGTCGTGTGTGCAGGTGCGTCAGCAGCACGCTGGCCCGTACGCCTTCGTTGGCGACCCACTGCACGGCGGCCTCACCGTCCTGCGGCTGCCACCGGGTGCCGTCCGCCTTGAGCCAGTTGCCTCGCGCGTCGGTCCGGGGCACTCCACTGTGGTGCAGTGCGACCACCTCCCACTGGTCGTTGTAGACCGGGGATCCGGAGTTTCCCGGCTCGGTGTCGGTGGTGTAGTGCAGGAACTCGTCGAGCTCGTTGCGCAGGAAGTTGTTGCGGACCGCCACCTCCTTGAGCCGACCCATCGGGTGGCCGACCACGTTCACCGGCTCGCCGATGACGATCTTCCCCTGCTGCCAGACCAGCCGGTTCCAGCCGAACTCCACGCCGGGCGGCCGCCCGTCCGCACCGGGTGCCACCGCGACCAGGGTGTAGTCCAAGTGCTGGTCGGTGAGGAAGAGAGCGGCCGGGTCGAGCCGGTAGGCAGCGACCGTCGCCGGCCTGTTGTCCACGTCGGTTTCGCAGTTGAACTCGACCACGCAGACCGCGGCCGCACCCGGCTCCGGCAGGACGTGATTGTTGGTCAGCAGCAGCCGCGGCCCGACCAGGAATCCCGTCCCGAACGGCACCCGCCGGCCGTTGCGGTCCTCCGCGACGCGACCGACGGTACGTGCGGCGCGGGCGCCGCGGGCGAGGAAGTTGACCGCCTGCAGGTCGTTGGACGCGTCGATGATGCGCTCCAGCAGTACCGTGCGGTCGACGGTGTCGCCGGTGGCCACCGCGCGCAGGACCGCCTCGGCCGGCACGTGCCCCACCCGGGCCAGCCGGCCGAAACGGGCCTCGGCCTGCGCCGCGGTGGCGACCGCGCGGGTGCTCTCGGCGCGCTGGCGCTGTTCGATCTCCGCGCGCTCGTGTCTGGTGCCGCGGTAGCGGGTGGCCGCCGCGTCGGCCTGTGCGATGCGGTCCATGCCAAGTGGGAGGCGGGCGCGCCGCCCGAGATACACGCCGAGCGCCGCCCGAGATGCGGCGGTCAGGCTCGCCTCGCCCGCCGTGGCCGGCGGCGTCTGGCGTGCGCGGCAACCGGCCGACCTCAGCCAGCACGGAACGTGCGCCGGTAAGCGCCGGGCGCCACGCCGACCGTCGCCCGCATGTGCTGGCGCAACGAAGCGGCCGTGCCGAAGCCGGACAGCGCAGCCACCCGGCCGATCGGCAGGTCGGTGGTCTCCAGCAGCCGGCGAGCGTGCTCGACGCGTTGCAGCAGCAGCCATCGGCCCGGGCTCACCCCGGTCTCCGCCCGGAATCGGCGGGTAAATGTCCGCACGCTCATCCGGGCGTGCCCGGCCAACTGCTCCAGCGTGAGCGGCCGGTCCAGCCGGGCCAGCGCCCAGGCGCGGGTGGCCGCGGTCGAGGCGCCCCCCGACTCGGGCAGCGGGCGCTCGATGAACTGCGACTGCCCACCGTCGCGCCAGGCCGGCACCACGCACTTGCGGGCCGCCCGGTTGGCCACCTCGCTGCCATGGTCCCGGCGGACCACGTGCAGGCACAGGTCGATTCCCGCCGCGACACCGGCGGAGGTGAGCACGTCGCCGTCGTCGACGAAGAGCACGTCCGGGTCGAGCTTGACCTGCGGGTGGCGGCGGCGGAACTCGTCGGCGTACATCCAGTGCGTGGCCCCGGGCCGGCCGGCGACCCGCCCGGCGGCGGCGAGCACGAAGGCGCCGGTGCAGATGGACATCACCCGGGCACGGCGGGCCGCGGCACGCAGCGCCGCGTGCACTGCCGGCGGGCCGCCGCCGAAGGCGACCCGCCAGTGAACTCCGGGCACGACCACCGTGTCGGCGCCGTCGAGCAGCTCCAGGCCGTGCCGTCCGTGGACCGAGAAGCCGGTATCGGTACTTACCGCGGCGGCACCCGGCGTGCACACCTCGACCTCGTAGTACCGATGGCCGGAGCGGTCCAGTGCAGCGGCGAAGACCTGGCAAGCCACCCCGACGTCGAACGGGACCACGCCGTCCAGCGCCACCACGGCGACCCGGTGCCGCACCGCCGCCACCCGCCTTCACCTCCGACCGAGAGTGCTCCCCGGGCCCCGCACCCCCGGGTTGGCCGGATTCTTTCACATATTGGCATTCCGGCCACTCGTCGGTGCCTTGTTCGTGATCAAGTATTGCGGGGTGAGCTTGTTCTTCCGTCGCATCCACCTGGCCTGGATCGTCGCCGCGGTCGCCTTCGTCGCCACCGTCGGCGCGGCCGGCTTCCGCGCCACGCCCGGCGTCCTCATCAACCCGCTGCAGGATGAGTTCGGTTGGTCCCGCGCGACCATTTCCGCCGCCGTCTCGGTGAACCTGGTGCTGTTCGGACTGACCGCCCCGTTCGCCGCCGCCCTGATGGAGAGCTTCGGCATGCGCCGGGTGGTGGCCACGGCGCTGCTGCTGGTCTCGGCCGGCAGCGGGCTGACCGTCTTCATGCGCCACAGCTGGCAGCTGGTGCTCTGCTGGGGCGTGCTGGTCGGGCTGGGTACCGGGTCCATGGCGCTGGCCTTCGTGGCCACCGTGACCGGGCGCTGGTTCGTTCGTCACCGGGGTGTGGTGACCGGAGTGCTCACCGCCGGCGGCGCCACCGGCCAGCTGATCTTCCTGCCGGTCCTGGCGCACCTGTCCGACGCGCACGGCTGGCGGGTCGCGGCGCTGACCGTCGCCGCGGCGGCGCTGGTGGTCGTACCGCTGGTGATCGTGTTCCTGCGCGACCACCCGGCCGACGCCGGCCTGCCCGCGTACGGCGCCACCCAGATCGAGCCGCGGCCGGCCGCCACCACCGGCGCGGCCCGGCGTGCGGTGACCGCGCTGCGTGACGGTTCCAGGTCCGGCGCGTTCTGGTTGCTCGCCGGCGGGTTCGCCATCTGCGGGCTGACCACCAACGGCCTGATCGGCACCCACTTCGTTCCGGCCGCGCACGACCACGGCATGCCGGAGACCACCGCCGCCAGCCTGCTGGCGCTGGTCGGCGTCTTCGACATCGTCGGCACGATCCTCTCCGGCTGGCTCACCGACCGGTTCGACCCGGCCGTGCTGCTCGGTATCTACTATGGACTACGCGGCCTGTCGCTGGTGGTGCTGCCGGATCTGTTCGCCGCCAGCCCGCACCCGAGCATGCTCATCTTCGTACTCTTCTACGGGCTGGACTGGGTGGCCACCGTGCCGCCGACGATCACACTGTGCCGGGAAAAGTTCGGCACATCCGGCCCGGTGGTGTTCGGCTGGGTCTTCGCGTCGCACCAGGTCGGTGCGGCGGTCGCGGCCACCGCCGCCGGGGCCGTGCGGGACAGCCTCGGCACGTACACCCTCGCCTTCTACGCCGCGGGCGGCCTGTCCGTGATCGCCGCGATGCTCTCCCTGGCGATCCGCCGGCCCACGCTCGCTCCGCGGTGGCGGGCGGTGTTCGCCGAGGACGACTGACCGCCGGCGCCACCGTCCACAAGCGACCCAGCACAGCGTGGTGAGCGTCGCACCGACCACCGCGTCGATGATGTAGTGGTTGGCGGTCAGCACCACCGCGGTGGCCATCGCCACCGGCAGGGCCAGCCCGACCGCGCGGACCACGGTGTGCCGCGCGGCGAGGAAGATGGCCAGCCCGATCAGCAGGTCCCAGCCGACGTGCAGGCTCGGCATGGCCGCGTACTGGTTGGTGAACATCGGCGGCTGGAGCACCCGGTAGGCGTGCGACTGCTCGGTCACCGTGTCCACCATGCCCAGGCCGGCGAGCCGCGGCGGGGCGACCGGGAAGGAGATGAAGACGATGAGCCCGACCGCGCCGGAGACCAGCATCGCGTTGCGGGTGCGGTAGTAGACGAGCGGATGCCGGCGGGCGAGCCAGATCAGGGTGACCGCGATGACCGGCCAGTGCCCCCAGATGTAGATCCAGTTGAGCACGGTGGTCACCGGCGGCGAGCCGGCAACCGCCCGCTGCAAGGACTCCTCGACGTTCAGCCCGAGCAGCCGCTCGAAGCTCACCACGTGCCCGGCGTTGCGCACGGCCTGGCCGACGGAGCCCTCGGTGGCGCCGCGGACCAGGAAGTACGCGAACACCGCGCCCAGCACGATGGCCACCTGCCGGGCCAGCGACACCCGCGGTCGGGTGGTGACAGTCGTCTTTGTGGTCCTCGTCCGAGCCGGCCGCTCGGCCAACTCGACCCCGTGTCCGATCGCCATGCCGACAGCCTCGCCGGCCGGGCGCCGGCTGCCATCCGGGCCGAGCACCGAGCCGACCCGGATTCGGGCCCGCCGCCGCTCAGGACATGACCCGTAAGGGGTACCCCGCTACGTCAGGTCGGCGCTGGCCCTCGCCCGCTGTGTGCCGGTCTCCGGCGGCGCCTCGCCGGGCTGGCTGCGCGGCACCGGATGCTCGACCAGCGCCAGCACCCGGCTGGCCATGAACCGCGCCGTCCGCACCACCGTGCCACCGCGGGTCACCTCGGCCACCTCGACCACGCCACGGCCGATGGACGTCTCCACTCGCCGGCCGGCGCGGGTGGCGACCACCTCGTACGTCAGCGGGCTGCCGCCGCCCGCGTCGACGACTATCTCGACCCGGTCCCCCTTCACGCGCCACCCCCTCGGGCTAGCCCGGTGGCCTACGCTCTCGAGCGTACTGGTTTGCCAACCGCCGGATCCGCTCATTGTCCGGTGTGGGCACCCCGTACAACCGGCCCAGCAGCACGATTTCGCCGTTGAGGTAGTCGGCCTCGATCGTGCCGGTGCCCCGGACCAGGCTCTGCCAGGACGACCCGCCACCGCGGATCTGGCCGGCAACCGGGCGAACCTGCAGGATGGTCCCGCGCCGCTGCCGGTCCTCCTCCGCCGAGGCATACGGAATCCCGGCCGCGCGCAGCACCGCCTCGCCCTCGGCACGCAGCCGGCCCAGCAGCGCCTCGTGGCCGTCCACCGAGCCGTGCACCGCCTCCACCGCGTTGCCGAGGTTCAGCAGCAGCTTGGCGTACTTCCACCGCATGACGTCCGGCCGCGGTAGGGAGTGGCACGTCGCGGCCCGGAACGCCTCGGCAACCGCGGCTGCCGTCATGTCAACCCCGTCGGGATACCGTCCTATGTCGAGGATGGCGGGAACCGGCGAGCTGTTGGCGACCACCACGCCCGGCGTCAGGTGCGTGGCCGGGAACATGACACAGACGGCGTACACGTTCTCGAACATCCGCAGTGCGGCGCGCTCGTTGGCCACGCCGTTCTGCACACACACCACCGGAACCGTGGGATCCGCGTGCGCGGCCAGCGCCCGTAGCGCCGCCTCGGTGTCCATGCTCTTCATCGCCAGCAGCACGACGTCACCCGCACGCCAGTCGACCTCCGCCGGCCCGGCCACCGCTGGCAGCCGGTGGGTCCGCTCCCCGTCCGGTGTTAGCACGCGCAGGCCGTCGCGGCGAATGGCCGTCAAGTGTTCACCCCGGGCGATCAGGACGACCTCGTACCCGGCGCCGGCCAGCAACGCGCCGAGCACCCCACCGACCGCGCCAGCTCCATAGACGACAAACCGCACGAATTCCAAGCGTACGGCCCGCCGG
>JADGHA010000292.1 GCA_019689695.1 Micromonosporaceae bacterium
GGACAGCAGGTCGCGCGGGCCTGGGCGGCGGGGGCAGGGATCCCCGCCCCGGCAGCCCAGCACCGGCGCGGGTTCCCCGCACGCCGTGGCCCGGTCCCCGCGTGAGCTCGCCCCCGCCCCGCTGTGCAGTAACGTGAGCGTCACCTGTTCGATGAGTGTGGTTTGGAGGTAGCCATGGGCAGCCGGTGGGAGAACCTGGTCGTCGACTCGCAGGACCCGGCCCGGCTGGCCCGATGGTGGGCGGAGGCGCTCGGCTACCAGATCACCTACGAGAAGCCCGACGAGGTGGAGATCCGCCGTAGCCCGGAGGAGCTGCCCGGCCTGATCTTCGTGCCGGTGGGGGAGACCAAGCGTGGGAAGAACCGCCTGCACATTGATCTGCGCCCGGCCGACCAGGAGGCCGAGGTGGAGCGGCTGGTGGACATGGGCGCCCGGCACGTGGACGTGGGGCAGGGCGAGGACGCGAGCTGGGTGGTGCTGGCCGACCCGGAGGGCAACGAGTTCTGCGTCCTTCGTGCGGCCTGAGGCGCCGTGGCCTACCGCGCGGTCGACGCCGAGCGCTTCGTGGCCGAGCCGACGAAGCACCCGGCCTGGCGCAGCCCGTACGCCCGGGACCGGGCCCGCGTGTTGCACTCGGCCGCGTTCCGCCGGCTCGCCGCCAAGACACAGGTGCACACCGCCGGCTCCGACGACTTCCTGCGCACCCGGCTGACCCATTCGCTGGAGGTCGCGCAGATCGCCCGCGAGATGGGCGCCGAACTCGGCTGCGACCCGGACGTGGTGGACGTCGCCGGGCTCGCCCACGACCTGGGGCACCCACCGTTCGGACACAACGGCGAGGAGGCGCTCGACGCGGTCGCCCAGCCCTGCGGCGGCTTCGAGGGCAACGCCCAGACGCTGCGCGTACTGACCAGGCTGGAGGCGAAGGTGCACGGACCCGGCGGCCGGTCCGCCGGCCTCAACCTCACCCGGGCCTCGCTCGACGCGACCTGCAAGTACCCGTGGCCGCGGCGCCCCGGCGAGCGCAAGTTCGGGGTGTACGCCGACGATGCGGAGACCTTCGCCTGGCTGCGCCGGGGGGCGCCGGAGGGCCGGCGCTGCCTGGAGGCCCAGGTGATGGACTGGGCCGACGACGTGGCGTACTCGGTGCACGACGTGGAGGACGGCTTCCACGGCGGCTACATCAGCCTGGCGCCCCTGCTCGCCGACCCCGACGAGCGGGCCGCGCTCTGCGCCGACGTGGCCGCGGCCTACTCCAGCGAGACCCCGGACGATTTGGCCGCCGTTCTGGATGAGATGCTGGCCGACCCGCTGCTCGCCCCGCTGGCAAGCTACGACCGCAGCCACTCGGCGCAGGCCGCGCTGAAGTCGGTGATGAGCGTCCTGATCGGACGGCTGGTGGCGGCGGCGGTGGACGCGACGCGGGAGGCGTTCGGACCCGGGCCGCTCAACCGGTATGCGGCCGACCTCGTCGTGCCGCGCCGGGTTCGCGCCGAGTGCGCGCTGCTGAAGGGGATGGCACTGCGCTACGTGATGCGTAGGCCGGGCGCCCGGCCCGGGTACGACCGCCAGCGGGAGATCCTCACCGAGCTGGTCCACGGGCTGGCCGAGCGCGCCCCGGACGCGCTGGACCCGGTCTTCGCCCAGCTGTGGAAGGCCGCACCGGACGACGCCGCCCGACTGCGGGTGGTGGTCGACCAGGTAGCGTCGCTCACCGACCCGGCGGCGGTGGCCTGGCATCGGCGGCTGCGATAGGTATCCATACCGCCGCGATCCGCGATACGTTCACCCCATGAGCGGTGATGGGCAGACATTCGTGATCATCGGGGCTTCGCTGGCCGGGGCGAAGGCGGCCGAGACGCTGCGCGCCGAGGGGTTCACCGGCCGGGTCGTGCTGGTCGGCGAGGAGACCGAGCTGCCGTACGAGCGGCCGCCGCTGTCCAAGGGCTACCTGCTGGGCCAGCAGCCGCGGGAGAAGGCGTTCGTGCACGACGCCACGTGGTACGCGCAGCACGACATCTCACTGCTGCTGGGCCGCCGGGCCACCCTGCTGGACACCGCCGCGCACACGGTCACCCTGGACGGTGTCGAGCAGCTGCACTACGACAAGCTCCTGCTGGCCACCGGCTCCCGGGTGCGCAGCCTGCCGGTGCCGGGCATCGAGCAGGCGGGCGTCCACTACCTGCGCACCATGGACGAGTC
Organism: Micromonosporaceae bacterium; assembly: GCA_019689695.1. Lineage (GTDB taxonomy): Bacteria > Actinomycetota > Actinomycetes > Mycobacteriales > Micromonosporaceae > JADGHA01. Next base: position 2,203 of record JADGHA010000292.1, read on the forward strand.
TGAGTCGCTGCTCGCGGCGATGCGGCGCCTGGCGGAGGCGGGCGGTGGCCAGGTGGTGGTGGTCGGTGCCGGCTGGGTCGGCCTGGAGACCGCGGCGGCGGCGCGGGAGCACGGCCTGGCGGTCGCCGTGGTCGAGGTGGCGCCGTTGCCGCTGCACCGGGTGCTCGGCGACGAGGTGGCGAGCGTGTTCCGCGATCTCCATGTCGCGCACGGCGTGACGTTCCACTTCGGACGTGGCGTCCAGGCGATCGGCGGCGACCGGGACGGGCGGGTCACCAATGTGGTCCTGGACGACGGCACCGAGCTCGCCGCCGATCTGGTGCTCGTCGGCGTGGGCATCCGGCCGGCCACCGAGCTGGCCGAGTCGGCCGGCCTCGCCGTCTCCGACGGCGTGGAGACCGACGCCGGGCTGCGCACCTCGGATCCCGACGTGTACGCGTGCGGGGACGTGGCGTGCTTCCACCATCCGATGCTGGGCAGGCGGATCCGGGTGGAGCACTGGTCCAACGCGCTCAACGGTGGTCCGGCCGCCGCCCGGGCGATGCTGGGCCAGCAGGTGGAGTACGACCGGGTGCCCTACTTCTTCACCGACCAGTACGACCTCGGCATGGAGTACGCGGGCTACGTGGAGCCGGGCGGGTACGACCAGGTGGTGTTCCGCGGCAACCCGTCCATCGTGGACGGCAAGGCGCCGGAGCTGCTGGCATTCTGGCTCTCTGGCGGCCGGGTGCTGGCCGGGATGAACGTGAACGTCTGGGACGTGCAGGACCAGATCCAGGCGCTGGTGCGGGCCGGCCACGCGGGCCGGACCGTCGACCCGGCGAGACTGGCTGACGCGGGTGTGCCGCTGGGTGAGCTCCTCGGCTGAACGCGGCGCCGGCCGCCGGCCCGGCCACGTGGCGGGCCCGGTACCGCGACGGTACGGACGGTCGGGTTCGCATCATGCGGCCGGGCCCGCCACTCGTTGTCCAACTTAGACGGCGCGAGGTCGTCCCGATGCCGGTGCCGGTCAGATGCGCCCGGCGGCCATGTCCATCAGGCGCTCGAGCACCCGGCCGGCGGAGACCCGCACCCCGTCGTGTTCGTACTCGTTGGTGACCCAGATCCGGGTGTTGCCCACCGCGCGCGCCGTCTGCACCTGCAGGTCCGCGTCGACGTACATGTCGTCGAAGTAGACGGCGGCGGCGAGCGGCACCTCGTTGCCGGCGAGCCGGGCCGGGTCGTACAGCGGCGGCCAGTCGTCCGCCGCGGCCAGCAGGTCGGCCGCGGCGGCGAACGGCTTGAGCGCGGCGATCTCGCGGAACATCCAGGGGTACATCATCTCGCCGGTGAACAGCAGCGGCTGCGCATCCGGGGCGAACTCCGGGTGGTTGGCGAGGGCCCGCTCGGCCGCCCACGCCGTGGCCGCCCCGGGCTGGCCGTAGCAGTACTCCTGCAAAGCGAACAGCGGCGAGTCGACGAACCCGGTGGCCGCCATCACCTGGTAGCGGAAGCCGTCAGCGAGTTCGCGTCCATGCCACGCCTCGTCCACCAGCCAGTGCACCCGCTCGAAGCCGTCACTCATGCCGAACGCGTTGCCGAGCAGGCGCAGCCGGCGTGCGGTCAGCCGGTCTCCGTCCGGCAGCCGGACGTCTGTCGACTCCAGATGGTCGGCGATGGCGCGGACCGCGGCCACATCGGCCGGGTAGCGACGGTAGTACTCGGCGTTCTTGCGGGCCACCCGGGGATAGGTCCGGGCGTACACGTCGTCGGCGGTCGCGGTCAGGCCGGGCAGACCGCCGGTGACGTAGCAGGCGCGCAGCCCTTCGGGCGCCCGGGAGAGGTAGGTCAGGGTGACGAAGCCCCCGTAGCTCTGGCCGAGCGTCTCCCATTGCGCGCCACCGGTCAGCCGGGACCGGATCAACTCGGCATCGGCAACGATGCTGTCGGCCCGGAACAGCCGGATGTACGCGGCCAGCGCCGCCGGCTCCATGCCACGGACGGTGCGGGCGGTGATGGGCGTGCTGCGCCCGGTGCCTCGCTGGTCGAGCAGGAGCACCCGGTGGGTCTTGAGCGCATGCCCCAGCCAGCCGTCGGCGGCTGTGGGGCGGGGCGCCGCGCCGCCCGGTCCACCTTGGAGGAACAGCAGCCACGGCAGCTCGTCGCCGGCCTTGTCCGGAGCGACGACCTCCCGGGCGAACACCTCGATGGTCGGGCCGTCCGGGCGGGCGTGGTCAAGCGGTACAGCGAAGGTGTGCTCTCGGATGGCGAGGCCGGGGATCCTGATCACACCGAGGGACGCTACCGCACGCTGCACCGCCCCGTTCCTCGTTGATCATGGGACGACTGGCGGCAACGAGGTCAGCAGGTCTGGCCGGGGCAGCCCTCGACGTCGGGTTCCTGGTCCAGCCGGGCCAGTACGGCGTCGCAGATGCCATCGAGCGCGTCGAGCTGCCCTGGGGTGAGCGCGTCGATGAAGTAGCGCCGCACGTGCGCCGCGTGCAGGGGTGCCGCCTGATCGATCGCCGCCCGGCCCGCCTCGGTCAGCGCGATGATCGCGTACCGCGGGTCATTGGGGCAGACCTGCCGCTCAACCAGCCCGCGCTGGACCATCCGGGACAGGTGATGCGAAACGCGGCTCTTCTCCCACTGTGTCGCCTGGCTGATCTCGAAGGCGCGCATACACCCGCGTGGCGACTCGGAGAGGTGCACCAAGATCTCGTAGTCCGCTGCCGAGAGCCCGGAATCGCGCTGCAGGTGCCGGCTCAGCTGCGCGGGCAGCCGACGCTGGACCGCGAGGAAGCGGTGCCAGGCGCACCGCTGCCTGTCGTCGAGCCACTCGGTTGTGTTGCTCACATGCTCCAGGGTATCGCCCAGGTTGACGCATCAACCTTAGCGCGATTAGCGTCGAGTTGACGTATCAACCAAGCGCCCTGGAGAGACCTGCGGCGCGCGTAGAAGGGAATGACATGACGACCAGGCTCGGCATCATCCTCGGCAGTACCCGGCCGGGGCGTAATGGCGAAGCGGTGGCGCGGTGGGTGTATGACATCGCGAGCAAGCGTGACGACACCGAGCCCGAGCTTGTCGATCTTCTGGACTATCCCCTGCCGCACTTCGACGAGCCGACGCCGCCATTGTTGGGCCAGTACACCAAGCCGCACACCAAGGAGTGGGCGGCGAAGATCGCCTCCTTCGACGCGTACGTCTTCGTCACGCCGGAGTACAACCACTCGACCTCCGGGGCGCTGAAGAACGCGATCGACTTTCTGTTCCGGGAGTGGAACAACAAGGCCGCGGGCTTCGTCAGCTACGGCGGTGCGAGCGGTGGCGCACGCGCCGTCGAACACCTGCGGCTGATGATGGGCGAGCTCATGGTGGCGGACGTACGGGCGCAGGTGACGCTGTCGCTCTACACCGACTTCGAGAACTTCAGCGTGTTCCGCCCGGCGGCGAGCCAGGAGGAGGCGCTGAACACGATGCTGGACCAGGTGGTCTCCTGGGGGTCCGCGCTGAAGGCGGTACGCGCGGCCTGATAAGGCGTTGTGCACAAGTCAACGGCCGGCCGGCCCGGACCTCCTTCTGGATGGCGGGCCGGCCGGCCGCGCTTCCGCCACCCGGAGGCGGAAAAAACTATTTCAAGTATACACAACTACCCGCCACCCAGACCCCTATTAAGAGGCTA
>JADGHA010000293.1 GCA_019689695.1 Micromonosporaceae bacterium
CCGGGTGCGGGTGGCCGACGCGCTCGGCGGCGGGGGGGGGGGGGGGGGGCGCCCGGTACCGCACCGCCGCGTTCGTAGCGGGCGCCCATGGCGGGCCAGGTGTGCCCACGGACCACGGTGAGGCAGCCGGCGGCGGCGACCGCCACGCCGCCGATCAGGCACAGCGCCGGCCAGAGCCGGCCGTCCGCGAGCCCCTGGCCGCCGCCCACGGCAAGGCCGGCGCCGATCATGACCAGGAGTACGCCCACTGCCCGGCGAGCCGCACCGCGGGTGGCGACCAGCGCACCGGCCGCGGCCAGCCCGACCACGGCGACCGGCGCCAGCCAGGGCGCGCCGCGACGGGCGGTCCGCAGCTCGGGCAGCGGCGCCGGGCGGACGGTCACCTCGACGTGCCAGGTCCTTGTCGCCGCGTACAGGGCCAGGCCCGCGCCGGCCAGACAGAGCAGGACGGCGTACGCCAGGACGCGCCGGGCGTCGGGGACCGGGGCACTCGCCCGCTCCGCCCTGCTCGCGCGCTCGGACCCGCCCGACGGACCGGGCGTGGTCGACGGACCGGGCCTGGACATCGGGCTGGGTGTGGTCATCGGGCTGGGCGCAGGGTCTCGGCGGCGGCGACGGCGGCGAGCACCGCGGCAGCCTTGTTGCGGGTCTCCTGCTCCTCGGCGGCCGGGTCGGAGTCGGCCACGATGCCCGCGCCCGCCGCGACGTAGGCCCGCCCGCCCCGCATCAGGGCGGTCCTGATCGCGATCGCCATGTCCATGTCTCCCCCGAAGCCGAAGTACCCCACGGTCCCGCCGTACAACCCGCGCCGGGTGGGCTCCAGCTCCTCGATGATCTCCATGGCCCGGACCTTCGGGGCGCCGGAGAGCGTGCCGGCCGGGAACGTCGCGGCGAGCGCGTCGAACGCGGTCTGGTCCGCGCGCAGCTCGCCGACCACAGTGGACACGATGTGCATGACATGGCTGTACCGCTCGATGGCGGCGAACTCGGGCACCTCGACCGTGCCCGGCCGACAGACCCGGCCCAGGTCGTTGCGGCCGAGGTCGACCAGCATCACGTGCTCGGCCCGCTCCTTCGGGTCGGCGATCAGCTCGGCGGCGAGCCTGGCGTCCTCCTCGGGAGTGGCGCCGCGCGGCCGGGTGCCGGCGATCGGGTGCAGCAGCGCACGGCGGGTCCCGCCGGACACGCTCACCTTCAGGTGCGCCTCGGGCGACGACCCGACGATGTCGAAGTCGTCGAAGCGCAGCAGGTACATGTACGGGCTCGGGTTCGTGGTCCGCAGCACCCGGTAGACGTCGAGCGGGTCGGCGGTGGTCTCCCTCTCGAACCGCTGGGCCACCACGATCTGGAAGCACTCCCCCGCGCGGATGGCCTCCTTGGCGACCTCCACCGCCTTCGGGTACTCCCCGTCCGGCGTCCGGCTCAGGTACCCGCCGGCCGGCACCGCGTCCACAGTGGAGATCATCGGCGGGATGGGCCGGGACAGCGCGGTGGTCATCGCGTCCAGCCGGCCGACCGCGTGATGGTAGGCGGCCATGACCGGGTCGCCGGCGCCGGACGGGTCAGCTCCGGACGCCTGCCGGTCGGGCAGGATCGCGTTCGCCACCAGCAGCGCCGACCCGTCGAAGTGGTCCAGCACGACCAGGTCGGTGGCGAGCATCATGCCCAGCTCGGGCAGGCCCAGGTCGTCCTCGGCGAGCACCGGCAGCCGCTCGAACCGCCGCACCAGGTCGTACCCCAGGTAGCCGACCATCCCGCCAGTCAGGGGCGGGAGGTCGGGATCCGGGTCGGCACCAGCGCCGGCCAGTGCGGTGACGGTCTCGCGCAACGCGCGGACCGGGTCGCCGCCGATGGGTACTCCCGGCGGCGGGGTGCCCAGCCACACCGCCTCCCCGCCGCGCTCGATGAGGGTGGCGGCGCTGCGCACGCCGATGAACGAGTACCGTGACCAGGCCGTACCGCCCGGTCCCGCGCCCTGCTCCGCGGACTCCAGCAGGAAGGTCCCCGGCCCGCCGGCCAGCTTGCGGTACACGCCCACGGGCGTCTCGCCGTCGGCCAGCAGCCGCCGGGTCACCGGGATCACCCGGCGGTGCCGCGCCTGCGCGCGGAACGCCTCGGCGTCCGGGACCACTGCACCGGTGGTCACGGCTGGCTCACCTCCAGTTCGTTGTGGAAGCAGCTGTGCTCGCCCGTGTGGCATGCCGGTCCCACCTGGTCGACGCTGACCAGGATGGCGTCGCCGTCGCAGTCCAGCGCCACCGACTTGACATACTGGACATGCCCGGACGTCTGGCCCTTGACCCAGTACTCCTGCCGGCTGCGCGACCAGTAGGTCGCCCGACCGGTGGTGAGCGTGCGATGCAGCGCCTCGTCGTCCATCCAGGCGAGCATCAGCACCTCGCCGGTGTCGTACTGCCGCACGACCGCAGGGACGAGGCCGTCCCGGTCGCGGCGCAGCCGAGCAGCGATGTCGGCAGCGAGCGCCGACTCGCGAGCGGGACCGCCTCCAGTCATTGGCACAGTCACCCATTGTGCCCGCCATCCGAATTCATCGGTTCGTGGGATTCAGGGGGCTGTGCAAGTGGAAGCCGAGCGGTACTTTGACTGTGCGCCGCCACGGCTTCTAGGCGGGGTGCTCACTTCCTCTCTTCGTCGGGTCTGACGTCGCCCGCGACGACCCGTTGACGGGTGCGCCTGTCGCACCGCTCCCGTCGCGGACAGTGGCGGCGGCGCCACGCTCGGCGCGGCGGGCAGCGACGCCGCGGATCCACGGTCAGGGCGCAACCGGGCGAGCCCGGCATGCCGCGCCGGGCCGCACGACCGAGCGGACGGAGGACGCGCATGCAGTACACACCGAGCCCTGAGCCCGCCGGGTCGGCGGGCTCGACGCCATCGGACGCCACCGCGGTACCCGGACCGCGGCCGCCCGCCGAGGCGAAGGCGACCGAGGGCTACGTGATCGACGAGTCCACCCGGGAGATCCCCATCATCGGATCGACCAGCCCGGCGGCGGCCGGCCCTGCGGCGGGCCCGGTGGCCGGCCCCGACCAGGCGACCGACGAGCGGACCGAACGGCTCGCTCCACTGGCCGAGCAGCTCGCCGCGGCCGTCGACGTGGCCGACACCCGCGCGGCCGAGGCGCCCGACGCGGCGCCCGACGCACCGGACGCCGCTGCCACCGATGCGGCGACGAAGGCTGCTGAGGAAACGTCCTCTGCTGATGCCGGTCCGGCGGCACCGGAAGCAGCGGCTGCCGAGGCCGGCGAAGCCGAGCTCTCCGGAACGCCCGAGGCTGCGGCCACCACCGCCGATACCGCCGAGGCCGAGGTGCCCGAAGCGGAGGCGGCGGCGGAGGAGTCGGCGCCGACGGAGGCCGCGGCCGACACGACCACGCCGGAGGCGGAGCCCGACACCGCCGGGCCAGAGGACGCATCCGACGTCGCCGCGCCAGAGGATGTGGCGCCGGCCGAGGCGTCCGGCGGTGGAGCGCCCGCGACCGTCGACGTGAGCGCCGACGCGGCCGGCACCGCGCAGGCCGACGAGCAGACGAGCCCGACCGATGAGACCGCGCAACCGCCGAGTGTCGCCCCGGCCGACACCGCGGCAGAGCCGAGCGGCCCACCGCCCGCAGCAGTGGTCACCGACCCGCTGGAGCAGGTCGAATCGGCGTCGCCGGCAGATGCTGAGATTGCTGACGGATCAGGACCGATCGCGGACGCCTCCGACGGCACGGCGGCCGAGCCCTCGGACACCGTTGCTCCGGTGAGTGCCGACGCCGTCGAAGCTGAGCCCACCGAAGCCGCTGCGGGCGAGTTCGCCGACGCCGGACGGGCAGGCACCGAGGGCGGACCCGAGACCGCACGGCCCGACGCCGATGAGACCGCGACGGTCGAGGGCGACGCTGCGCCTGTCGACGCCGGGACCGCATCCGCAGATCTGGAGACGGGACAGGTCGAAGCGGTCACTGAGCCGGTAGCCGCCGATGGTGCGGCCGGCGAAGGCGTGCCGGCCGAGAGCGACGCGGAGGCCGGACGGAGTGAGGCTGCGGAGGTCGGGCGGAGTGACGACGCTGCATCCGCCGCCGAAGCCGCCACCGGCGAGCCGGCCGAGGCGGAGGTCGTGCCATCCGGTGACGCCACGGTAGCCGTCGCTGGCCCGCCGCTGGACGCCGAGCCCACGCCCACCGAGGAGCCGCGGGTGGCGGCCGGACCGACCACCGCCGGGGCCACCGACGCCGAAGCCACCGATGCCGGGGCAGCCGCTGCCGACGACACGGGGCCGATTGGGACACCGGCCGAGCCCGTCGCTGACACGCCGGCCGCGGGAGGCGAACCGGAATCCGCAGCCGAGCCGGCGGAAGCCGAGGCAGGACCAGCCGGGCCGGAGACCGCTTCGGCGGGCGCGGCAACCGGCCTGGCAGCCGTCGGAACTGAGGCGCTCGACTCGGCAGCCGACTCCGAGGCCGTTGAGGCCGGCGCCGAGGAGGCTGAGCAGACCGAGGCCGAGCAGGCTGACAAGACGGAGGCGGAGCCGGCCGCCGAGACGGAGCCGATCGAGGAAGTCGACGCGGAGCCGGCCGCCGAGGAGACCGAGGCGGAGCCGATCGGGGCCGAGTCGGCCGAGGCGCAGGTCTGGCCCGTGCAGGACGAGCCCGTTGAGCCGACCCAGACCGCGCCCATCGAGGCGGACGCCGAACCACCCGTGGCCGGAGCGGACGTGACTGAGCCCGCGGCTGAGCCGTCCGAGGCGGGAGGCGAGCGTGCCGGAGCCGATACCCGGCTGGCCGTGACCGAAGCCGAGCTGAGCGGGGCCGGGACGGCTGATGAGCCGGTTACCAAGGCATCACTCGCCGCCGAGGAAGCCGACCCGCCGAGCGGGCTCGAGCAGGCCGAGGCGGTGTCGCCCCAGCCGGCCGACGCGCAGGCCCCTGACGAGGAGGAGGTCGTCCCGCAGGCGGCCGACGCCGGCGTCCCGGACGACACGATCGCCGACGCGACCGAGGAGCCCGGCGGGGACCTCGAGGCCGAGCAGGATCTGGCCGAGGAGGCTGGCGCCGCCGTGACGGCCGGGTCGCCGGAAGCCGAGGGCGGGACACCGGAGCCCACCACGGCGCTGGAGCCCACCACGGCGCTAGAGCAAATTGGGGCCCCGGAGCCCACCGAGGCGGCGGAGGTCACCGCAGCGCCGGAGCCGACCGAAGAGTTCGTCGCCGCAGCGACCGCGTCGCTTGCCCGTCTCCGTCCGGGCGAGCTGTCCGAGACCCGGATCGCAATCTGGGATGCCACCGCGGCGGAGGCCCTGCGAGCGAAGCTGCGGCAGGCGCAGGCCACGTTCGTCGACGACCCGGAGGCGGCGGTCCGCGAGGCCAAGGCCGTGGTGACCGAGGCGGTCAACACCCTCGCCTCGACGCTGGCGCAGGCGTTGCTCGACGCGCACGCCGACCTGGATCCGACGGAAACGTCGGCGCATCCCGACACCGAGTCGCTGCGGGTCGCCATCCGTGGCTACCGCGATTTCCTGGAGCGGATACTCGCGCTCTAGGAACAAGCCGGCGGCCGCTGGCGCGCACCTGTGCGTGCCAGCGGCCGCTCCTCGTTGCCGCCACCCGCAGCGATCCCGGTACCGCATCCGCTGCAGACAGCCGTGGCCGGCGTACACGCAGCAACGGCAAGGCGGCTCAGCCGCCGTGCGAGCCGTGGAACGGCGTGCTGACCTCCTCGTACTCCAGGTGCAGGGCCATGCCGGCCGCCGCGTGGCGCAGGTTGTGGCAATGGTTCATCCACAGGCCGGGGTTGTCGGCACGGAACGCCACCT
>JADGHA010000294.1 GCA_019689695.1 Micromonosporaceae bacterium
GGCCGCGGTGAACGAGGTCCGCCAGGCGCTCGGCTGACGGCCGCTGGCCGTGGCCGCCCGCAGCGGGACGGCCAGCGGTGGCAGTCAGCGGTGACGGCCAGCGACAAGCGTGTGGCAGTCAGCGGTCAGCGGTGGCGGTCGCGGTGGTGGTCAGCGGTGGCGATGGCGGTGGTCAGCTGAGGCGCTCGATCACCATGGCCATGCCCTGACCGCCGCCGACGCACATCGTCTCCACGCCGATCGTCTTGTCGTGCCACTGCAGGGCGTTGAGCAGCGTGCCGGTGATCCGGGCGCCGGTCATGCCGAACGGATGGCCCACCGCGATCGCGCCGCCCATGACGTTCAGCTTCTCCAGCGGGATGCCCAGCTGCCGGTACGACGGGATCACCTGGGCCGCGAACGCTTCGTTGATCTCGAAGAGGTCGACATCGGACACCGTCATGCCGGCCCGGGCCAGCGCCTGCCGGGTCGCCTCCACCGGGCCCAGGCCCATGATCTCGGGGGAGAGCGCGGTCACCCCTGTCGAGACGATGCGGGCCAGTGGAGTGATGCCCAGCTCCTGCGCCCGCGCCGCGCTCATCACGATCACGGCTGCCGCGCCGTCGTTGAGCGGGCAGCAGTTGCCGGCGGTGATCCGCCCGTCCGGCCGGAACACCGGCTTGAGCCCGGCCACCCCCGCCATGGTCACGCCCGGCCGTGGGCCGTCGTCGCGGGAGACGACCGTCCCGTCGGGCAGCTTCACCGGCGTGATCTCGCGGGCCCAGAACCCGTCGGCGATCGCCTGCTCGGCCAGGTTCTGGCTGCGCACGCCGAACTCGTCCATCTCCTCGCGGGTCACGCCGTAGACCTGGGCCAGGTTCTCCGCGGTCTGGCCCATCGCCAGGTAGATGTCCGGCAGCTCGCCGTCCTCGCGCGGATCGTGCCAGGTGTCGCAGCCGCCGGCCGCCCGTCTCGCGGACCGCTCCCGGGCGCTGGCGAAGACCGGGTTCTCCCAGCCACCGCCGACCAGCGCCTGCGCCTCCTCCGGCAGCCGGTCGGAGTTGCCGCGGACGTAGCGCGAGACGCACTCCACTCCGGCGGAGATGAACACGTCTCCCTCGCCGGCCCTGATCGCGTGGAAGGCCATCCTCGTGGTCTGCAACGACGACGCGCAGTAGCGGGTCACCGTCGCGGCGGGCAGGCGGTCCAGCCCGAGCAGGATGGCGACGACTCGGCCCATGTTGAAGCCCTGTTCGCCGCCGGGTAGCCCGCAGCCAAGGTAGAGGTCGTCCACCGTGGCCGGATCGAGCTGCGGCACCTTGCCGAGTGCGGTGGAGATGATGGTCGCCGCCAGGTCGTCCGGGCGCAGGTCGCGCAGCGAGCCCTTGTACGCGCGGCCGATGGGGGAGCGAGCGGTGGCGACGATGACCGCGTCGGTGGGGGAGAGGGTCGGCATGCCCCTTACGTTACCGCGCGGTAGCCGTACCTCCCGGGTTCAGCGGGCACCGGCAGCGCTGGCCGCGGTGACAACCGCCGGCAGCAGGGCGTGCGCCCACACCCGGTACCCGTCGGCGGAGGGGTGGAAGCCGTCGTAGCAGAGCGTCCCCGCATCCGCCCGGAACACCGGCCCGGTCTCCGCGCCGAGGTCCACCACGGCGCCGCCCGCGGCACGCACCGCCCGGGCCTGGGCCCGGGCCACCCGGCGCCCCAGCCAGCCGAGGATCTGGCGCAGCGGCGGCGCGAACGCCCGCGCCGCGCCCAGATCCGGGCAGGTGCCGACGACGACCTGGACGCCGGCCTCGCGCAGCCGGCGGACCGCGGCGCCCAGGTGCGCGGCGGCCTCGGCCGGGCGGCGCAGGCTGGTCGCGTCGTTCGCACCGACCAGTACCACCGCCACATCCGGCCGCCCGCCCAGCAGCGCGCGGGAGACCTGGGTCCCCAGGTCGGCCGAGCGGGAGCCGGCTACGCCGACGCTGGACAGCTCGACCCGCCGGGCCGAGGTCAGGGCGGGGCGCCCGGCCGGCCTGCCCGGCGGGCGGGCGGCGCGCCCGGCCGGCTTGCCCGGCTTGCCGGCGGGCTGGCCGGAGACGATGCCGGAGGCGTCGAGCGTGCCGGTGGAGAGCAGGGTGGCCAGCTGCCCGCCGATGGTGTCCACCACCCGGTCCACCCCGACACCGAGGGCGGAGGAGTCGCCGAGCAGCACCAGATGCAGCGGCGGGGCGGTGGCGGGACCCAGCGACGCGCGCAGCGCCAGGCCCAGCTCGGGCTGCGCGTACCGGCGGGACCGCGCGATCACCGCCTCGGCGGCGACCAGAGCGACTCCGCCGGCGACGCTGGCGAGCAGGGCGCCGGCGACCGTCCGGCCCGCTCGCCGGGCCAGCCGGTACCCGTACCCGCCGCGTCCACCGATCATCCCGGCTCCACTGTCGCTACTTCGGTCCTGCGCTGTCTCGATCCTGTGCCACCGGATCCATGCCGGCTGCCCAACGATCGCCCCGGCCGTCGGCGGCGGGCAAGCGTTCGGCGGCATCCGCCGGCGCCGCGGCGACGCCGGCCGCGACCGGCTCGGCGTCCCATCCGTCCTCATCCGCTTGAGTGGGCCGGCGCAGGCCGAGACTCGGCCGGCGCAGGCGCAGCAGCGCCCACCGGCCGGCCGGCCCGCGGTCGCGGCCGGCCACCCGGGCACCGCTCACCTCGGTGCCCGCGGTGTGCGCCGCCTCCACGGCCGCGCGGCGCAGCGTGCGCACCCCTTCGCCGGCGACCAGTCGCTGCTCCTCGGCGGCGCCCAGGGCCGCCAGCGCGGTCGGCAGTATGGCGGCGGCCGCGGCGGCGTAACCGTCGGCCGACGGGTGGAACCGGTCGGCGCTGAACATCCGAAGCGGGTCGGCGGCGAACTTCGGGCCGAGGAGATCGCCCAGCGACACGGTCCAGCCACCCGCCTCCACCACGGCGACGGTCTGCGCCGCGGCCAGCTGCCGGCTCCACCGCCGCGCCAGCCACCGCAGCGGCGGCTGGATCGGCCGGACCGTGCCCAGGTCCGGACAGGTGCCGACGACCACCGCGGCACCCGCCGCACGCAATCGGCGTACCGCGTTGACCAGATGCCGCACCGCGACGTCGCGGTGGACGCGGTGGGTGACGTCGTTCGCGCCGACCACGATGACGGCCAGGTCAGGCTGGTGCTCCAGGGCCTGCTCGACCTGCGGCGCCAACCCGGCCGACGCGGCGCCCACCACGGCCAGCCGGTGCAGCCGCACCGGGCGGCGCAACCGCCGCGAGATCCCGGTGGCCAGCAGGGCACCGGGGGTCTCACGTGGACGGTGGACGCCGTACCCGGCGCCGGTCGAGTCGCCGAGCACCACCATGCTGATCGGCTCACCCGGGAACTTGGCGCCGTACACCCCGTCGCAGCGCGGCGGCGGCGCGTCGGCCACCGGGATCATCCGCCGGGCCAGCCGGGCCTGGCCGTGCAGGAGGCCCGCGAAGAGCACGCTCCCGGCGGTCGCGGCGCCGCCGGTCACCGCCAGGGCCATGGCCACCCGCCGGGCCGCGGCCACCATCCTGCGCCGGCCCACGCCCGCCTCCTGGCGGGCTCCGCGCGGCGCGGTCAGCGTTGCCGCATCAACCATCTGCGCCCCCGGATTGCTGGTGTTGCTCCTGAGATCTTCGAGGCTAGCTCGCCGGCCCGACGATCCGAACCGGGCGATCAACCCGAGACGTCCGGCCCGGCCCGGTCGACGTCGATCCGGATCAGCACCCGGCGCTCGCGCACCATCGCCGCGCGGTAGTCGTCCCAGTCCGGGTGCTCGCCGGAGATGCCTCGGTAGTACTCGATGAGCGGCTCCATCGCCTCGGGCAGGTCGATGATCTCCGCGCGGCCCTCGACCTGCACCCAGTGCCCGAAGAAGCTGTCCGGCATCACACAGATCCATGCCCGTGGATCCCGTCGCAGGTTCTTCACCTTGTACGCGGTCTGCCGGCTGCTGATGACCACCCGGCCGCGGCTGTCCACACCGACGGTGACGGGCGTCATCGCCGGCCGGCCGTCACGGCGCATGGTGGCCATGACGGCCCGGTGCTGGGTGCGGATGACGTCCAGCGCGGCTGCAATATCCACGGCCTGGATTATGCCGGGCAGTATGGAGGGCATGGCGAAGACCCTTCAGCGTACGGCCGCATTCCGGGCCCTGTGGCGGGCGTTCGCCGCCGGCACGCGCGGCGGGCCTTCGCTGAGCCGCCGGCTGGGCGCCCTGCCGCGGATGATCCGTGCCTGCCTGCGCGGCGAGTACGACGGCGGCGCACGGCTGGCCGGGATGGCGCTCGCGGCACTCTACGTGGTCTCGCCGGTGGATCTGGTGCCGGAAGGGCTGCTGCTGGTGGTGGGGCTGGTCGACGACGTGGCGGTGGCGGGCTGGCTGGCCGGCGCGGTGCTGTCGGAGACCGAGCGGTTCTTGCGGTGGGAGGCCCGCAGGCGAGCCGTTCTCCCTGGATAGGCTGCCGGTGTGCAGTACTACGAGAACGTGGTCGAGCTGGTCGGCAACACCCCGCTGGTCCGGCTCCGCCGCGTCACCGAGGGAATATCGGCCACCGTGCTGGCGAAGATCGAGTACCTGAACCCGGGTGGCTCGGTCAAGGACCGGATCGCACTGCGGATGATCGAGGACGCCGAGCGTGCCGGACTGCTCCGGCCCGGTGGCACCATCGTCGAGCCGACCAGCGGCAACACCGGCGTCGGCCTGGCTCTCGTCGCACAGCTGCGGGGGTACCGCTGCGTGTTCGTCTGCCCGGACAAGGTCAGCGAGGACAAGCAGAACGTGCTGCGCGCGTACGGCGCGGAGGTGGTGGTCTGCCCGACCGCGGTGGCCCCGGAGGATCCGCGTTCGTACTACTCGGTCTCCGACCGGCTGGCCCGGGAGATCCCGGGCGCCTGGAAGCCCGACCAGTACGCCAACCCGGCGAACCCGCGCTCCCACTACGAGACCACCGGCCCGGAGATCTGGACGCAGACCGACGGCCGGATCACCCACTTCGTCGCCGGGATCGGCACCGGCGGCACCATCTCCGGCGCCGGGCGCTACCTCAAGGAGGTCTCCGGCGGGGCGGTACGGGTGGTCGGCGCCGATCCGGAGGGGTCGGTCTACTCCGGCGGCACCGGACGGCCGTACCTGGTGGAAGGAGTGGGCGAGGACTTCTGGCCGAAGACGTACGACCGGACAATCTGCGACGAGGTCATCGAGGTCACCGACAAGGAGTCGTTCGAGCTGACCCGGCGGCTGGCCCGGGAGGAGGGGCTGCTGGTCGGCGGCTCCTGCGGGATGGCCGTCGCCGCCGCGCTCGAGGTGGCCCGGCGTGCCGGCCCGGACGACGTCGTCGTGGTGCTGCTGCCGGACGGCGGGCGCGGGTACCTGTCCAAGATCTTCAATGACGACTGGATGGCCAGGTACGGCTTCCTCACCACCACCGGAGCGGCCGAGGCCACCGTCGCCGACGCCCTGTCCGGCAAGGCCCACAACATGCCTCCGCTGGTCCACGTGCACCCGACGGAGACGGTCCGCGACGCGATCGACTACCTGCGGGAGTACGGCGTGTCGCAGCTGCCGGTGCTCAAGGCCGAACCGCCGGTCATGACCGGCGAGATCGCCGGCTCGGTGGCCGAGAAGGACCTGCTCGACGCGCTCTTCACCGGGCAGGCCAAGCTGCGTGACCCGATCGAGCGGCACATGGGCCCACCGCTGCCGGTGATCGGCGGCGGCCAGCCGGTGCGCGAGGCGGTGGCCCTGCTTGAGAACTGACTCTTATACAAATCAACGAGCCC
>JADGHA010000295.1 GCA_019689695.1 Micromonosporaceae bacterium
GTGTTCCAGGCGTTGACCATGTACGCCACGCGGCAGGCGCCCGCTGGGGCCGGCGTGCTCGGCGAGGGGCTGGTGGGCGTCGATGTCGTGGGCGACGGTGAGCCCGGTGTTGACCGGTCCAGGCCGAAGAACTGAATGGCGACCTGGGCCATGCCGCTCATCGGCAGGCTGTGCCCGGCGCCCTGGATGCTGTAGGCCTCGACCTGCACGGTGCCGGACGAGCCGGCGTACCGTCGCCGGTTCCAGTTGGGCTGTGGCGTATCGGTGGACGTGGGTGTCTGGCTGAGCCCGAGCACGTTGGTCCATTGCTCGATTTCCTCGTTCAGCCGTGAGTACGGAACGAGGGTGTCGGCGGTGCCGTGCCACAGCTGGACCCGCGGCCGTGGCCCGCTGTACCCGGGATAGGCGTTGCGTACCATGTCGCCCCATTGTTGGGGGGTCAGGTCGAGCTGGCCCGTTGTGCACCTGCTGGTGCCCGGCGGGTAGTCGGCTGCGTTGGCGAAGCAGCCGAACGGCACGCCCATGAACGCCGCACCGGCGGAGAACACGTCCGGGTACAGCGCCAGCATTTCGTTGGTCATCATGCCGCCGGACGAGCTCCCGGTGGCGAACACCCGGTCAGGGTCGCCCCCGTACTGCCGCTCGACGTAGGTGACCATCGAGACGATCGACACGGGATCACTGCCGCCGCCGCGCCGCTTGGCCGCGTCCGACCAGGTGTCGAAGCAGTTGCCGAACCCGGCCTGCTGGGTGGCGGTCGGGTAGATGACGATGAACCCGTACCGGTCGGCCAGCGAGGCGAACTCGCTGCCGGAGTAGAAGCCGGGCCCGGAGCCGCCGCAGCCGTGCATCGCCACCAGTATCGCCGGGTTGGCCGGACGGGAGTCCGGCACGTAGACGTGCATGCGCATGCCGCCGGGGTTGTCACCGAAGTTGGTTACCTCGACCAGTGACGCGGCCGCTGCCGGTGGGGCGAAGACCACTCCGGCAGCAAGACCGACGCCGACCAGGGTGGAGAGTATGGCGGTGGCGGCCGCGAGCGCGGCCCTGGTTCTTCCCATCTCGACCTCCATTGACGAGCGTCACTTGTAAGTTAGGCGTTCTGCTGACGACCGTCAATGCTGTGCCAAACATCGATGTCCTATCCTGGGCCGGTGAGAGCGCTCGGTCCGCCACCCGGCGTGCGACCGCAGACCCTCCTGCTGACCTTTCTCGGCAAGGCCGTGCTGGGTCGTGGTATCGCCGTCTTCTCCGGCAGCTACCTGGCGGTGATGGACCGGCTCGGCGTCTCCGAACAGGCGACCCGCTCCACACTCGTCCGGATGGTCAACCACGGCCTGCTCGCCCGTTATCGGCGCGGGCGGAAGATGTACTTCGGGCTGACGCCACACGCCGAAGCGGTCCTGGCCGAAGGTGAACACCGGCTGTGGCGCGTCGGGGCGGTCAACCGGGACGCGGATGCACGCTGGACGCTGCTCGCGTTCTCGCTACCCGAATCGCGCCGCGACGAACGGCACCTGCTCCGCTCGCGGCTGCGCTGGGCCGGCTTCGGCCTGCTGCGCAGCGGGATGTGGATCGCGCCCGGCCGGTGCGACGTCTCCACCCTCCTGCCGGATGGGCAGCTGCGCGACCACGTCCACGTGTTCCACGCCGAACCGGCGCAACCAGCAGCCGTCGGGCAGATGGTCCGCGACGCCTACGACCTGCCCGCGATCGGCGGGCGCTACCAGGAGTTCCTGCGCCGCTGGGACACCCCGCGACCGCTGCCGGCGGCACCCGACGACCTGGCCCGGCAGCTCTGGCTGGTCAGCGAATGGCTGCTGATCCTGCGCGACGACCCCCGGATACCACTGCGGCACCTCCCAGCGGACTGGCCGGCGGTCGATGCCGAGAAGGTGTTCCACCGCTGCCACGACCAGCTCAACCCGCGCGCCCGGGAAATCCTCGACCAGGTGGTGGACGCCATCGAGGTGCCGCTGCCCTGACGGACCTGGCGGGCGGTACTCGCGGCGTCTCATTGCGCATCGTCTTGACGATCGTCATTAATCAATCTAACCTCCTCGCAATCGAGGTACGTCGATTACTAAGCCAGCTCGAAGGACCCAGCGGCGTGAACCGCCATGTAATGACGTCGACGTACTCCACCGTGGTCACACCATGGAGGCAGCAGTGGTCAAGAAAGCAGGTCCCGGACGGCGTCGCGCAATGCTGGCACTGTCAGGCGTCGCGGCGGGTGTGGCGACGTTCATGGCGACCGCGATGCCATCGGGCGCCGCCGCGCTGCCCGCGCCGGCTACGCGGGTTGCCGTGTCTGCGGCCAGTGCCGGGTGCGGCAGGACGCCGACGCTCACGAGCGGGACGCATACGATCCAGAGCAATGGCGCGCAGCGCAGCTTTGTCCTCCGGCTCCCCGGCAACTATGACAACACGCACCCCTACCGGTTGATCTTCGCCTTCCACTGGCTGGGCGGCAACGCCAACAGCGTGGTCAGCGGCGACTACTACGGACTGGGCAGCCGGTCGGACAACAGCGCCGTCTTTGTTGCCCCCGAAGGCCTCAACAACGGCTGGGCCAACCCCGGCGGTGCGGACGTGACCTTCACCGACAACATGATCAGGGCGATCACGGATGACCTTTGTATCGACACCTCGCTGATCTTCTCCATGGGCTTCAGCTATGGCGGCGGGATGAGCTACGCGCTCGCGTGCGCGCGGGCGGACGTCTTCCGTGCGGTCGCGATCTACTCCGGCGGGGTGATCAGCGGGTGCAGCGGTGGCAACCAACCCATCGCCTACTTCCAGGCCCACGGCATCAGCGACAACGTACTCCCCATCTCCGGAGCACGAGCGATGCGGGACAGGTTCGTCGCGAACAACGGCTGCACCGCTGCGAGCCCGCCCGAACCGGCGCAGGGCAGCGGGAGGCACACCAGCTTCGCGTACTCGGGGTGCTCGGCCGGGCATCCGGTCGAGTGGCATGCGTTCGACGGAGGCCACACCCCGACCCCGCAGGACGCGGGCTCCTCGACCAGCTGGCTGCCGGCCGAGACGTGGCGGTTCCTGACCCAGTTCGAGTCCACGATGGATCCTGGCCAGACCACGACGCCGTCGGCCAGCGCGACCACGTCGCCGCCGTCAGATGGTGGCTGCACCGCGACGTACGCGGTGGTCAATCAGTGGCCCGGCGGGTTCCAGGGCGAGGTGACCGTCCGCAATGGCACCCCGGCGGCCACCTCGGCCTGGACGGCGACGTTCACCTTCGGCGACGGTCAACAGATCGCCCAGGCGTGGGGCGCGACGGTGAGCCAGAGCGGCGCCGTGGTCACCGCCCGCAACGTGAGCTGGAACGGCGCTCTGCCGGCCGGCGGCACCGCGACCTTCGGCTTCCTCGCCTCGTGGACCGGCCGCAACACCGTGCCCGCGGTGAGCTGCGTGCTCGGTTGACGCCAAGCCGCGCAACGAGAGGTGCGGGCGGGCACGCACGGTTCACTCGACTGGTTCGCGTTCGTGCCACCAGCTGCGGGCCAGGCCTCGCCATCGGGTGTGCCGGTCGAGGAGGAGTTGGCGTGCCCGCTCTCCACTCCACTGTGGAGGTAGCAGGCTGGGCGGCAGGCCCGGGTCGGCAAGCAGCAGCCTGCGCCACTGGTAGACCAGGTGTGCGAGCTGGGCGAGGGCTGCCGCTGGTGAGTCGGGGTGCGCAGCGCTGAACCGGTCGATGAAGTCACGGTACTGCCGGTCGATGTCTCCGAGGTCCCATGCCTGGGTGACGATGCGGTGGCGTTCCTCGGGATCGTCGAGGCGGGCGTGCAGCAGGGTGGCCTGCACCGGCTCCCCCAGGCCGGCGAGCACCTGTCGGGCCTCGGGGGCGTGCGAGGGGTGCGGGCTGATCCAGACCCCCGGGCCGAGCGAGCCGAAGCCGGCCCAGGCGAGCGCGGTCCGCAGGCGGTGCCGCAGGTTGCGGTGGTTCTCCGGCACGGTGGTCAGCAGGATCAGCCACTCGCCGTCCCAGTCCGGTTCCGGGCCGGTGGCGAACAGGCGGTGCTTGGCCGCGATCAGCGAGTCCTTGCCGGCGGCGGTGAGGTGCCAGCGGGTACGCCGGCCGGCACGGCGCGGGGTGAGGAGGCCGGCGGCGGCGCTGCGGGTGAGCGCCTGGCGTACCGCCTTCTCCTCGAAGCCGATCAGGCCGAGGGCGTCCACCAGGGTCTGGGTCCAGGCGGCGTCGGCCCGGTCCAGGACGTGATCGCCGAGGACGATCCGCAGGTAGGCGCGGGCGCTGGGGCCACGGGCGTTGCCGGGCCAGCGGGCCACCGCACTCCTGGCCTGGGCGAGGTCGGCCTCGTTGGAGCCCAGCGCTGTCTCGACCATTTCGGCTACCGTGCCACCCCTTCGCTGACATTCCTCGCAAGCTTGACGCGAGACCATAGTTATGTCGCATTATAGGCGTGACAGAGTCGGCCGCTTCAGATCGAGGTGAGGCCCGTGTCAGCCGCTTCGGTGGCCCCGGCGAGCTCCGCGCGAGCGGCGGTCGGCGGTGTGGGGCTTCCGTTGCTGCGGGTGCGGGACCTGGACGTCACGTATGCGGGGTCGGTACGGGCGTTACGCGGCGTGTCGCTCGACGTGCCGCAAGGCTGTGTGGTGGCCGTGCTCGGTAGCAACGGGGCGGGGAAGACCACCCTGCTGCGAGCCATCTCCGGGACGTTGCCGTTCGCCGGCGGCTCGGTCGCCGCGGGGAGCATTCAGTTTGCCGGCCGCGACCTGCATCGGATGGCGCCGGCCGCGGTGGTGCGTGCCGGAGTGGTCCAGGTGCCGGAGGGCCGGCAGGTTTTCGCCCACCTGACCGTGGAGGAGAACCTTCGTGCCGGCGGCCTGGCCGCCGCGCGGCGCGTGCGGGCCACCGCCCGGCAGCGGGTGTACGAGTTGTTCCCGGTGCTGCGTCAGCGGGCCGGCCAGCGGGCCGGGCTGCTCTCCGGCGGGGAGCAGCAGATGCTGGCGATCGCGCGGGCGTTGATGGCCTCGCCGCGACTGTTGCTGCTGGACGAACCCTCGCTGGGACTGGCACCGCAGATGGTGGAACGGATCGCCGACGTGATCGCCGAGATCCGCCGGCAGGGCACCACGGTCCTGTTGGTGGAGCAGAACGCGGCGGTTGCGCTGGAGCTGGCCGACACCGCGTACGTCCTCGAGGTCGGGCGGGTGGCGCTGCACGGGCCGGCCGCACATCTGGCCGGGGCCGAGGAGGTGCGTGATCGTTACCTGGGTGGCGCCGCGGTGAAGGAGGGTGAGTCGGCGGCCGCGGCGAAGGCGCGGATTGCCACAGATGACGGCCAGCGACCGGTCGCGGCGGTACCCGAGCTCGTGGTGGAGGACCTGAGCGTACGGTTCGGCGGAGTCGCCGCGCTGGAGGGGGTCTCCTTCACCGTCGCACCCGGCTCGGTGCATGCGCTGATCGGGCCGAACGGGGCCGGGAAATCCACCTGTCTCAACGCGCTGACCGGCGTCTACCGGGTGGCGGCGGGCAGCGCGCGCTACGGCGGTATCGAGCTGACCCGGTTGCGCCCCCATCGGATCGCCCGGCTGGGCGTCAGCCGGACGTTCCAGAATCTCGTGCTCTCACCGGCGGCCACGGTGCTGGAGAACCTGATGCTGGGCCGGCACCGACACGGCCGCGCCGGCTTCGTCACCACCGGCCTGCGCCTGCCCGCGGCCCGACGCGAGCGGGCGGCGCAGGAG
>JADGHA010000296.1 GCA_019689695.1 Micromonosporaceae bacterium
GTTCATCATCGAGACCGTCGGCATGGCCTGGGCGCCGGCCAAGGACGCCTCGGTGCCCAACCTGCTGCCCAAGGCCCGGCTGGAGATCGCCAACCAGCTCACCCTGGCCACCACGTACGGCATCACGCCGGTGCTCGCCGCGCTGTCGCTGTCCCTGCTGACCCGGACCATCGAGACCGTGCACCCATCGCTGCGTGGTTGGTTCACGCCGACCAACGTGGCGCTGTGGTTCAACGCGCTGACCTTTCTCGCCACCGCGCTGGTTGTGCTCGTCGGAATCAAGGAGATCAGCGGCCGCCCGATCGGCCACATCCGGGAGCACAAGTCGGGACTGCTGCGGGAGTTCTGGCACGGCTGGGCGTACGTCGGGAAGACATCGGTGGTCCGCGGCCTGGTCCTCGGCATGCTCGGCGCCTTCGCCGGGGCCGGCGTGGTGGTCGGTACCGGCCAGTTCTACGCGCGGTCGCTCGGCGGTGGCGACGCCACCTTCTACCTGCTGTTCGCGGTGCTCTTCGTGGGCCTCGCCGCCGGCATCGTGGGCGGCCCGCGCCTGGTCCGGTCGTTGTCGCGGCGGCGCTGGTTCGGCCTGTCCATCCTGCTCGCCGCGGTCTCCGTGGCGGTGCTGTCCATCGTGCCGCACTCGTCCCTGGCCGCGGTGGCCGCGTTCGGCGTGGGGGTGGGCGCGGGCATGGCCTTCCTGGCTGGGACCACCCTGCTGGGCACCGAGGTCGGCGACCAGGTGCGCGGTCGGGTCTTCGCGTTCATGCAGACCAGCACGCGGTTCGTGCTGATGCTGACGATCTCGCTGTCCGGCGTGCTGGTCGGCGTCGGTGGCTCACGCCCGATCTTCCAGATCGCCAGGCTCGAGGTCGCCATCTCCTCGACCCGGGTGCTGCTGCTCGCCGCGGGCCTGCTCGGGGCGCTCGCCGGGCTGGCCGCACTGCGGCAGATGGACGACAAGCCCGGTGTGCCGATCTTCGCCGACCTGGTCAGCTCGCTGCGTGGCCGGCCGCTGCCGCCGGTCGGGGCGGGTGCCACCGGCGGCCTGTTCGTGGTCTTCGAGGGTGGCGACGGGGCGGGCAAGTCGACCCAGGTCGCCCTGCTCGCCGCGAAGCTGCGGGGCAGCGGCCGGGAGGTGGTGGTCACCCGGGAGCCGGGGGCCACCAAGCTCGGCGAGCAGATCCGTGCCCTGCTGCTGGACAGCGCCGACGAGACGCTGACGCCGCGCGCCGAGGCCCTGCTCTACGCGGCGGACCGTGCCCACCACGTGGCCACCGTGGTCCGGCCGGCGCTGGCCCGGGGCGCCGTCGTGATCAGCGATCGGTATGTCGACTCGTCCCTGGCGTACCAGGGCGCCGGCCGCACGCTGCCCATGGACGAGGTGTCCTGGCTGTCCACCTGGGCCACCGCGGGGCTCAAGCCGGATCTGGTGGTGCTGCTCGACGTGGACCCGGCGGTCGGGCTGCAACGGGCCCGCCGCCGCGGGTGCGAGTCTCCCGCCTCGCCGTCCTTCGAGCCCACCCCCCTCGGCACCGATCGGCTGGAGCGCGAGTCGCTCGAGTTCCACGAGCGGGTCCGGTACGCGTTCCTGGACCTGGCCGCCAATGACCCGAGCCGCTACCTGGTCCTGGACGCCAGCCGGCCGGTCGACGAGTTGGCCGCCGAGGTCGCCGACCGGGTCGAAGAAACCCTCCCGTCGTACGTGCCGCGTACCCTCAGCACGGGTGAGGCGATGACCGAGTACAACGAGCTGCAGTCCACGGGAGACGGGCGTGCCTGACCGGCCGGACGTGTTCGCGTCGCTGGTCGGCCAGGAGGAGGCGGTCGAGACGCTGCGCCGGGCTGCGGCCGCCGCGGCGGCCGTGGTGGCCGGGGCGCCGCGGGAGAGCGCCGCCATGACGCACGCCTGGATCTTCACCGGTCCGCCCGGCTCCGGGCGGTCGGTGGCGGCGCGCGCCTTCGCCGCCGCCCTGCAGTGCGAGACCGGCACCGGCTGCGGGAGCTGCCACGGCTGCCACACCACGCTCACCGGCACGCACGCGGATGTCCGCTTCGTGGTGCCGGAGGGGCTGTCCATCGGGGTGGGCGAGATGCGTGCGCTGGTCCTGCGGGCGGCCAGCGCACCGGCTGGTGGGCGCTGGCAGGTCCTGGTGGTGGAGGACGCCGACCGGCTGACCGAGCAGGCCGGCAACGCGCTGCTCAAGGCGGTCGAGGAGCCGCCCCCGCGGACGGTGTTCCTGCTCTGTACGCCGTCGACCCACCCGGACGACATACCGGTCACCATCCGCTCGCGGTGCCGGGTGGTGACGCTGCGTCAGCCGTCCGCCGCAGCGGTCGCCTCGGTGCTGCGCACCCGGGACGCGGTCGCCGACGATGTCGCGCAATGGGCGGCCGCAGCGGCGCAGGGGCACGTCGGGCGGGCCCGCCGGCTGGCCCGCGACCCGGACGCGCGGGCGCGGCGGGAGGCGGTTCTCGCGGTGCCGCGGCGGCTGACCGGGGTGGGCGCCTGCTTCGACGCGGCGAACGCGCTCATCGAGGCGGCCGAGGCGGAGGCCGCTGCGAGCGTGGCCGAGGCGGACGCCGCCGAGCGGTCGGCGCTGGAGACGGCGCTGGGCGCGGGTGGCACCGGGCGCGGCGCCGCGGGCGCCATCCGTGGCGCGGCCGGCCAGCTCAGGGAGTTGGAGCGGCGGCAGAAGTCGCGGCTCACCCGGGCTCAGCGAGACGCCCTGGACCGGGCGTTGGTCGACCTGGCCGGCTTCTACCGCGACGTGCTGGCGGTGCAGTTCGCCGAGCTTGCCGGCCGGCGGGGCGAGCCGGGCGGCGCGCGTGCGGAGCGGACCGGCGAGCCGGGCGGCGCGCGTGCGGAGCGGACCGGCGAGCCGGGTGGTGGTGAGCATGCCGTCCGGCCGGCGGTCCCCCTGGTGCACCAGGACGCCGCGCAGATGGTCGCGGCGGCGGCCCGGCGCTGGACCCCGGAGGGCACGCTGCGCCGCCTGGAGGCGGTCCTCGCCTGCCGGGACGCGATCGACGCCAATGTCAAGCCGCGCATCGCCGTCGAGGCGATGATGCTCGCTCTCTGGCGCGGCTGACCTCATCCGCCCGGGTCCATCCCGCCCTGGCCCGGTTGAGCACGAAAACGGCGTCGGTAAATGTTCGGTTTGCACGTATCGATCCCATGATCAACCCTTACCGGGGCAGCGCGTCGGTCGCGGAACGAGTACGGTGCGTGCCGGAGTGGGGAGGATCCTGGGTGAGGAGTTGCCGCCATGGCGGGCGAGATCGACGAGGCCTGGGTCGAGGAGGCGATCGAGCGCTACCGGCGGATCGAAGCCGTGCAGGCTGAGTTCGACAAGGCCGTGCGGGAGATGGAGGTGACTGTCCGCTCGCCGGACGACCTGGTCCAGGTGGTGGTCGCCGGTGACGGCACGATCCGGCAGGTGGCCGTCGTCGGCTCGCTGGCCGGCCGGACCAACCACGAGCTGTCCCGCGCGGTCCACTCCGCCGTCGCCGCCGCGGCCGACGCCGCACGCTGGGCCAGGCAGAAGCTGCGCGCCGAAACGTTCGCCGACTACCCGCCGCTGGAGGAGTCCTAGATGGACAGCTTGGCAGAGCTGGCGGCCCGGCTGGAGAACGCCGCCCAAGGCATGGCTTCGGCCAGCGCCGCGCTGGCCGCGCTCGACCCGGGTGACGTCGCGTTCGGGGCGGCCGCCCCCGGCCGGCTCGGTGAGACCGGGCGCACCCTGCACGCCCAACTGCTCGGTGCGGTCGGTGCCCGGTCCCGCGAGGCGACGGCGGCCGGCGCGCGCCTGGCGGATGCCGCTCAGGCGTTGCGCTGGGCGGCGGCGGGCTATCTCGACGTGGACGACGAAGCGCGCCGGCGGGTGACCTGATGGACGCCCTGGACCAGCTGGCCGGCCCGGCACACGATCTGCTGTCCAGGGTGGACGACGTCCTGGCCCGCGCCGGCGTGCCGCCCGATCATCCACTGGGGCCGCTGCTGCGCCGGCTGCGGGCGCTGCCCGGAGCCGCGGTCAGCGCGGTCGCCGCGCTCCGTCCGGGGCCGTTGGCCGCGGCCGGGTCCGCGCTGCGGGCGCTGTCTGGTCAGTACGCTCAGCCAGCCGTGAGCGCGCCGGACTGGCGGGGCCCGGCCGCCGAGGCGTTCCGGGCGCGCTGGGCGGCGCTGGGCGCGTACGTCGAGCAGGGCCTCGCCCACCGGCTGGCGGAGACGGCGGCCTACGCCGAGGAGGTGGCCGGCTGGGTCACCCGCACCCGGCTCGCCACCGCCCGTGCCCTGGCCACCGTGATGACCTCGGCGGAGGCGGTGGCGCTGGCCACCGGGGTGGAGCCGGTCGAGGCGGCGTCCGCCGCCGCGGAGATAGCCCGGCGCGTCCTCGGCACGGTCGCGGATGCGTACGCCGAGGCCGACCTGTTGCTGCAGGCATGGTCGGGCCGCCTCGCCGAGCTGCCGTTCCCGCTGCCCGCCGCGGCGCCGCCCACCTCCGGGGTACTCGACGTGCCGCTGTGACCGACCGGCGTACCAGGCCTGAATGCCGCTGGCATGGCAACGGCGTCGCACCTGGAGGGCGGACCTCCAAGTGGCGACGCCGTGGCCGTCCCCTGCACCCCCCGCAGGCCTGCGACGGGAACGCATCACTCCCGTCGCCTCAGTCAACACTGTGCCGCCGACGTTTTGTGTCGTTCATGTACCGGATCCGCCGATCGTCCGAACGCGGTTTGGACGACTGGCCAGCCCGGCACACCCCGGGCGTACGCTGTCCCGGTGGGGATGGTTTGCGCTGTCAGCTTCAACCGGTACGGCCGCCTCTACTATCTCGACCCCGGGGAGCTCCAGGTCCGCGTCGGTGACCGCGTGCTGGTCCCGACCGACGAGGGCACCGAGGTCGCCGAGTGCGTCTGGGCGCCGGAGTGGGTGGACGGGGACACCAGCGGCTTCCCCCGGCTGGCCGGCCTCGCCAGCGAGGAGGACCTGCGCCGCGACGAGGCGCGGCGCAAGCGCAAGGCCGAGGCGAAGGTGGCCGCGAAGCGGCTCATCCGCGAGCACGGTCTGCCGATGAAGGTGGTCGCCGTTGACCACGTGCTGGACGGCCAGTCCGGCGGGGCCCGCACCACGATCTACTTCACCGCCCCGCACCGGGTGGACTTCCGGTCGCTGGTCCGCGACCTCGGCGCCACGCTGCGCTGCCGGGTGGAGCTGCGCCAGCTCTCCGCCCGGGACTCGGCGCGGGTGCAGGGGGGCATCGGCTCGTGCGGCCGTGACCTGTGCTGCGCCACGTTCCTGACCGACTTCGAGCCGGTCACCATCCGGATGGCCAAGGACCAGGACCTGCCGCTCAACCCGCTGCGCATCTCCGGCGCATGCGGCCGGTTGATGTGCTGCCTGAAGTACGAGCATCCGTTGTACGCCGACAGCCACGCCTACCCGGCGACGGGCGCCAAGGTGGAGACGCCCGAGGGGCCGGGCCGGGTCGTGTCCCGACACCCGCCGAGCGAGACGGTCGGGGTCCGGCTCAACAGCGACGGCCGGGTGGCCCGGTGCGCGCTCTCCGAGGTCTGCGGCTCGCGGAAGGCCTACGAAAGCCGCTGACCCCTACGAAAGCCGCTGACCCCTACGAAAGCCGCTGACCCCGCGATCTTGCAGTTGTGGACCCCTAAACACCACACCCAAATGGGTGGTTTGGTGGGGGGGGGGGGT
>JADGHA010000297.1 GCA_019689695.1 Micromonosporaceae bacterium
CCTGGCCGCCGGCCGGGCCGCGCTCGCCGCGAGCCTGGCCGGGGACATCGTGGCCGCGCAACGCGACCTGGCTGGCGCGGCCGCGATGGTGCCCGGCGCGGCGCCCCGCGGCCTGTCCGTACTGCTGGCCGGTGTCGAGGCGACGCTCGCCGCGGTGCGGGGCGAGTTCGCCGCCGCCGCGCGCCGGCTGGCCGGCCTCGCGGTGGCCCGGGTGCAGGCGGATCCGCTGGCCGCCGAGGGCTGGGCCGACCTCGCCGTGACGGCGACCGTGGCCGGCGGCAACGACGCCATGGCATGGGACATGCTGACCGCGCCCGGCAACCGTCCACTCACGACCCGCCAGGTGCTGATCAAGGCGTGGCTGGACCTGCGGGCCGGCCGGCTGGCCGACGCGCGGGCCGGGCTCGTCTCGGTCGGCGACGAGTCCGTGCTGCGTCGGGACGGGTTGCTCGCGGCGACGGTCACCGCCGGGCTGGTACGCCGGGCGGGGGACGAAGCCGGCCTGCGCGTTGCCTGGCACCAGGTCGCCCCGGTGGTGGCCGGCGCCGACGTGGAGCCTCTGCTGCTCGACGCGTGGGGTGAGCTGTCGGTGGCCGCGGCCCAGGTTGCCCCGGTCGACGCCGAGCTCATCGTCGCGGCGATGGCCGAGGCGGCGACCAGGGCGGGTGACCCTCCGTGGTCGACCGCGACGCTGGCCTGGTGGGCTCTGCAGCGCGCCGCGGCCACGCAGGCCGAGGCGATCGCGCGGGAGGCGGCCGACCAGCTCGCCGTCCTCGCCGGCAAGGATCCGGCCGACGAGAAGCTCAACGCCCGTTCGGGCGCGGCGCGCGCGTGGGTGTCGGTCCTCTCCGGCCGCCCGGACGCCCGGGCGGTGCGGGCCGCGGCGGAGGCGCTCGCCCGCACCGGCTGCCCGTGGGAGGCCGCCGCGCTGTGCGGCGCCGCCGCGGCCCAGGTCACCGAGCCCGCCGCGGCCAGGGACCTGCTCGCCACCGGCCGCGTCCTGCGTGCCTCGGTCGTTCCCGAGGACCGCGGTGCGGCCGGCGGACTCTCCGAACGGGAGCGCGAGGTTGGCGAGCTGCTGCTGGACGGGCTGACGCAGAAGGAGATCGGCGCCCGGCTCTACATCTCGCCGAAGACGGTGGAGCAGCACGTCGCACGCCTGCGCCAGAAGCTCGACGCCTCCAACCGCGCCGAGCTGGTGGCCGCCCTCCGGGCCAGGCTCACCAGCTAGCGGTGGCGCGGTTGCGCTTTGCCATACGGTACCGTATGGTATGACGAGTACTACCATACGCTACCGTATGGTAGGCGGGCATGGCGAGAGCGGTGCTGGCATGCGGTACGACGTGATCGTGGTGGGGGCGCGGGTAGCGGGCGCCACCACGGCGATGCTGCTCGCCCGCCAAGGGCTGCGGGTGCTCGCCGTCGACCGTGCCAGGTTCCCCAGTGACACGCTCTCCACTCATCAGGTGCAGCTGCCCGGCGTTGCCCGGTTGCACCGGTGGGGGCTGCTCGACCGGGTGCGGGCCGCCGGCACACCGGCCGCCCACCGGATCCGCCTTGACGTCGGCCACGCCGTCCTAGATGGACAGTTCTCGCCGTACCAGGGCGTCGACGCGATATACAGTCCACGAAGGACGTTCCTGGACGCGTTGCTCGTCGAGGCTGCCCGCGCGGCGGGCGCCGAGGTGCGGGAGGGCTTCGTGGTCGACCGGGTGGTCGGCGACGGCGACCGGGTGACCGGCATCCGCGGCTTCGAGCGGGGCCACTCGCCGGTCACCGAAGTGGCGCATCTGGTCGTGGGCGCGGACGGCAAGCACTCGCGGGTGGCCGAGGCGGCCGGCGCCCGCCGGTACCGAAAGCGGGCGGCGCGGTCGTTCGGCTGCTACACGTACTGGTCCGGCGTGCCGCTGTCCGGCGGTGAGCTGTACCACCGCCCCGGGCGGGCAGTGGCCGCGTTCCCCACCAACGACGGACTGACGATGGTCTACACTGCGGCGCCGAAGGCGGAGTTCGCCGACTTCCGCGCCGATGTGGACACGCATTACCGCAAGACGCTCGATCTCTGTGGGGATCTCGGCGACCGGGTGCGGGACGGTGTACGCGCCGAGCGTTTCCGGGCCGCACCAGATCTGCCCAACCTGTTCCGCGTGCCGTGCGGGCCGGGGTGGGCCCTGGTCGGCGACGCCGGCGTGGTCATGGATCCGGTTACCGCGCAGGGAATAGCGAACGCGTTCCGGGATGCCGAGCTGCTCGCCGAAGCGGTGGCAGGCGGGATTGATGGCGGTCCGACGCACCTGGACCGGGCGCTGTCCGCGTACTGGCGGCAGCGTGACGAGGCGGTACGGCCGATGTACGACCTGACGGTGCGCCTGGCAGGTCTGGCACCGCTGCGCCGGATGGAGCGGCGCCTGCTGGCTTCGATCGCGGACCGGCCCGATGAGGTCGACCGGTTCCTGGGGGCGTTCGGCGGCGCCATCCCGCTGCCGGAGTACCGGCGGACCCTGTTGTGCCGCCTAGCGAAGCGTCAACGTTGACACCGCGTGGTCGAGGTATGCACGCCGGGCGGCGGGGGAGGCGGGCAGCAGCTGCGGCGTCGAGTGCGCGAGCTGGGCGTGGCCAAGGTATGCGCTGTAGGCGAGCAGGGCGCGCTGCCGCGCGGATGCCGGGGTGAATCCCATCTTCACGAAGAGCCGCGCGATGAAGTCGATCCGCTGCTCGGTGACCTGCGCGAGCGCGCGGGCGACCGCGGGATGGTCGGCGTTGGACAGCAGTGCCAGACCGATCGGGTCCCGCTCGGCGGTCTCGACGACGCGGTGGATGAGCAGCCGCAGCTGCTTGACCGGGTCGGTGGAGGCGGCTTCCACCTCGGCGTTGACCGCGCTGGTGTACCGCTCCTTCCAGCGGTCGAGGGCCGCCTCCAGCAGCGCTTCGCGATTGGGGAAGTGCCAGTAGAAGCTGCCCTTGGTGGTGCCGAGCCGGACGGCGAGCGGCTCGACCGCGACCGCGGCCAAGCCGCCCTGCGCGATGGCGGCCAGTGCCGCGTCGGCCCAGTCGTCCCGGGACAGCCGGCGCCGCACGCCCGCGTGCTCTCGACCCATGAGCACGACCGTAACAAGCTCACCACGTCTGGACCTACCTAGCCGTGGTGGTGCTCCGGCCGGCCTGGCTGCTGGCCGGGCTCGACCACCACGAACTGGCCCATCATGCCGCGGTCCTCGTGGTACAGCATGTGGCAGTGGAACATGTACGGCGTGTCGGGGTCGGCGTAGTCGGTGAACCGCATGATCAGCCGCCGCGTCGAGTTCGCCGGTACGTAGACGGTGTCCTTCCAGCCGGCGAGCGGCCCGTCACCGCCGAGCACCTGGAACTGCACGTCGTGCACGTGGAAGCTGTGCGGCTGGCCGTCGTTGTTGTGCACCTCCCAGACTTCTGCGGTGTCCTTCGCCACGACCTGGTCGACCCGGCCCATGTCCATCTTGTGGCCGTTGATCTCGTGCCCGGAGAGCGTGAACTCGCGCACGTGCACCGCCGACGACTCGTCCATCCGTGGGACATCCGCGAGCTTGCCGGGGACCGGCGCGCGGGGCACGAGCGAGTCCGCGGCGCGTAGCTGCAGGACGTCGAACGCGTCGTCGCCACCGGCGAACCGCTCGTTGAGGAAGTTCGTGCCGAGGTCCGGCGGGTAGCTGCGCAGCACCACGCGCTCGGCTGGTCGCATCGTCACCACGATCTCCGCCCGCTCGCCGGGCGCGAGCTGGATCCGGCTGGTCTGGTACGGCTGCGGGAGCAGCCCGCCGTCGGTCCCGATCAGTGCGAAGTCGCGATCGTCGGAGAAGCCGAAGTTGAACACCCGGCCGCTGGACGCGTTCAGCAGGCGCATCCTCAGCCGCTGCGTGGCCACCTCGTGGTACGCGCCGACCGTGCCGTTGACCGCGATGGTGTCGCCCAGCACGCCCATCCCGCCGGTGCTGCCGCTGCTGTCCAGCTCGCCGTCGCCGCGGAACTTCTTGTCCTGCACGATGACCGGCACGTCGTCCACACCGTACTCGTCGGGCAGGTCCAGCGCGGCACTCGGCTCGTCGTCGAGGATGAACATCCCGGCCAGCCCGCGGTAGACGTGTTCCTCGGTGCTCTGGTGCAGGTGTGGGTGGTACCACAGGGTGGCCGCCGCCTGGTCGATGGTCCAGGTCGGCGACCAGGTGGTGCCGGGTCGGATCGGCTGGTGCGGGCCGCCGTCCATGGCCGCGGGCAGGTGCATGCCGTGCCAGTGCACGGTGGTCGGCGCGTCGAGGTCGTTGCGCACGTTGACCAGGACCTGCTCACCCCGCTTTGCCCGCAGGGTCGGCCCGAGGTAGTCCCCGTTGAAACCCCAGGTGGACGCCGGGCGACCGGCGCCGAAGTCGTGCCGGCCGGCCTGTGCGCGCAGGTCGAAGACGCGCCTTCCTCGACTGTCCACATGCGATGGAGCCAGCGGCGGGATGGCCATCCGGGTGGTGAAGTCGACCTGACCGATGGTCTCGACCTGGGCACGGTTCCATGCCCAGGCAGCGATCGCCGCGCCACCCGCGCACACCGCCAGGACGCCGGTGATGCCGATGGCGAGCACCCACGCGAACTTTCGCTTCATTCCCCGTCCTCAGAACAGATCTCACTGCCTGCCGACAACCCATGATGGCCCGGCGGCGGGCACGGCCGCCCGGGCTTAAGGGATGAGTCAGGGAAAGCTCGGGGTCAACCCCTGAACGCCTGGTAGGCGCGGCGGAGCCGGTCGACCAGCTCCGGGCCGCCGAGCGTCGGGCCCGGCGGCGGGAGCTGGCGGAGCAGCAGGTCCGGCTCGGTATCCAAAGTGGCCGAGCGGGCGGGCAGCGGCACCGGCGGCAGCCAGAACCGGTCGATGGTCTCGACCAGCGGTGGGCTGGCGAGATCAGCGAGCGCGACCGAGGCGCCAATCGGAGCCGGACTGTCCACATCGGCGTGTGCCGACGAGCCGCGTCCCGACCCGGTCGCGCCGGTGCGCAGCTCGCGCAGCCGGGCGAGCAGGTCCTCGCGCGCCCGGCCGCGCCAGTGCAGGATCCGGAACGGGTCGGCGTCGAACGCCTCGGCGAGCAGGTAGAAGGTCGCCGCCAGGTGCTTGCACGGCACCGCGGAGTCGGGGCAGGAGCAGGACATCGCCAGCTCGCGGATGGCCGAGGGGAACAGCGGCGCGCCTGCTTCGGCGAAGACCTGCTCGATCTCGGGCGGCATCTCGCCGGCCAGCAGCTGGGCACTGTAGAGCGCCTGCTCGGCGAGGCGAGCTTCGACCTTGGCCCAGGTCTGTGCGGGGAACGGTGCGAGCCCGATGCGCACCTGGTATGGCCGTGCGCGCGACCCCTGGACGCTCGCGGTCACCGCGCCGGGCGCCACTTCCAGCGAGATGACCTGGCCCTTACGGGCGTACGTGCGGCCCCGTGCCAGCCGGGTGCCGATCGCGAACGACTCCAGCACCTGGATGAACCGCCGCGACCACCAGGACTCGCCGATCGCACCGCGGCTGCTGCGGGCCTTGATGCCGCCCTCCACGCTCCTCGGCTTCGACCGGGGTGGGAACGGGCCATCCCACGCCATCACTCCACCACCGCC
>JADGHA010000298.1 GCA_019689695.1 Micromonosporaceae bacterium
CCCCTAAGCCTTCGGCGGCAGCGGCAGATGTGTATACGCGCCCGCCCCAGGCGCCCGCCCACCGGTCGCCCAGGTAGAGGTACGAGGTGGTCTGCGAGCCCTGGACCGGCAGCACGTACGCGGTCTGCGAGCCGAACGCGGTGCCGTCACCGACGTTCTGCAGCCCGCTCCAGGTGCCGGTCACGCTGGTCGCCGTGGCGTACTTCTGCTGGTTGGGCGACCAGCCGGTGGCGCCCGAGGTGAGCAGGAAGTAGACGCCGTTGCGCTTGAACATGGCCGGCGCCTCCCGCCAGGACCCGGGCCACAGCCGCTGCACCCGACTGGTCACGCTCAGGTAGTCGGCGGAGAGCCGGTACACGTGCAGGTCCGCGTTCTCGTTCGCGGCCGAGATCATGTACGCGGTGCCGTCGTCGTCCCGGAACAGCGTGATGTCCCGGGACATGTAACCCAGCGGCCGGAAGCTGCCCCGGTACGTGTAGTTGCCGTCCACAGTGGGGGATGTGGCGACCGCCGCCCGGGCCTCGCTGTAGTCGGTGCCGTTCTCCTTGTGCATCCACATCACGTACTGCCCGGTCGAGCTGTTGTAGATCACCTTCGGCCGCTCGATGTTGGCCCTGTTCAGCTCCGGTGCCGAGTTCTGGGTCAGCACGTTGTTGCGGAACTCCCACGTCTTCAGGTCAGTCGACCGGTAGACCGAGACGTACCGGAACGTGTTGTCGGGGTTGCGGTTCTCGCCGAACCAGTAGTAGTAGGACCCGACCTTGATCATGCCGCCGCCGTGCGCGTGCACCACCGCGCCGGTGGTGTCGGTGAACTGGGTGCCGTTGGTGACGGTCACCGTGGCGGCGTGTGCGGCGCCGGCGAACGACTGGGCGAGCAGGCACAGACCGGCCGCGACGGCGAGCAGCCGGGTGGCCCGGGGCCGGGTCATCTTCGATCTCCTTTGATGCGAGGTCGTGCCCGGACGATACGCCAAGGTACTGACGCCTGTAAATGGCTAGGGCGATGCAACGCGAACCTGCGCGGATCTCGTTCTGCCAGGTGTGACACCCTCCGATGAGCAGGACTTCACGCGGTTCGTCCGGGAGTACGGCGACGAGCTGCTGCGGTTCGCGCGGTTGCTCGTGCCGGACGCCGCGGAGGCCGAGGACGTCCTGCAGGTCGCCCTGCTGCGCCTGACCAGGCACTGGTCGCGGCGGCTGGACTCCCCGCTGGCCTACGTTCGGGCGACCCTGGTGAACCTGGCGAAGGACCGGGGCCGGCGCAGCCATCTCGTGCCGGTCCCGGTGGAGCCCGGCGCTGAACGGCCGGCCACCGGCGCCGATCATGCCGAGGCGGTCGCGGCCCAGGCACACCTGGACGAGATCCTGGCCGCCCTCCCCCCACGCCAACGCGTCACCGTCGTCCTGAGGGTGGTGGACGGGCTCAGCGAAGCCGAGACCGCGGCGCTCATGGGGTGCTCGCCGGGCACCGTCAAGAGCAACCTCGCGCGCGGGCTGGACAAGGTCCGCGCCGCCCTGGAACCTTCCCCTGCCTCCACAAAGGAGACGGCACGATGAGCGCCTCGCTCGATGCCGCCGAGCGGCTGCGCGAGATCGCGGCGGCCGCGGCGCCGGCCGTCCGCGCCCGCCCTGACCTGGCCCAGGCGGTCCTCGCCCGGGCCCGCCGCCAGCGGCGCGCACGGCGGTTCGGCAAGGCCGCCGCCGGGGTGGGTGGCGGCATCGTGGTCCTGACCACGCTCGCCGCGGCCAACCTGCTCGGCCGAAGCGACTACTTCACCGTCACCCAGCCGAGCTCCGAGATGGAGTCCACAATCCACCTTGAAGACCGCGTCGTGTTCGACAAGACGTTGTCCCCCGCGCGGGGCGACGTCGTGATGGTGCACCTCGTTCGCGACGGCGACGAGTACGACGCGATCTACCGCGTCGCCGCCCTGCCCGGTGACACGATCAGCTGCCCGGCCGGGCCAACCGGACGGTGCGAGGCGATCGTGGTCAACGGAACGGCCGTGCCGGAGCCCTACGCCACCGTCACCCAGCCGTTTCCGACCCGCAGGGTGCCCGAAGGCATGATCTTCCTGTTGGGCGACAACCGGGAAGTAGCCAGGGACTCCCGCTCCATCGGGCCGGTCAGGCTCACCGACGTGCGCGGAGTGGCGGTACGCATCCGGGACCATGTCGGCCGGACCCGACCTGTTCCCGGTGCGCCCGCTCATCCCGGCCCCGGCGACCGCGACAACGTCGAGCCAGCCGGGACGGCGCCACCCGCGAACGCCACACCGCGGTAGCGACGCTCACCGCTTCCAGAACGGGGTCCGCGGCGGCTGCGCGCCCCGCTCGCCGGCAGCCGCCGGGCCGGCCAGCTTTTCAAGGACGCGCAGCGCGCGGGCCCACAGTTCGTCCACGTCTCCGCGGCCGGACCGGATGGCCTCAAGCAACTCCGCCACCTCCGGTCGGGCCAACTCGCCGACCAATGCGGACAGCCGGGTTGCCAGGTCGTCGAGCAGCTGGCGCCGCTGGTGGGCACCCGCCGCGCTCGCCGAACGGAGCCTGCTCAGCTCCAGGGCGGCCAGGTCACGCACGTCGTCCTGCGGCGCGTGCGGTTTTGGCTGCCGCACCGTGCCCGGCCCCATCGCGGTGTGCGCCGCGGACGTCGACTGCCAGCCGGCGTTGAACACCTTCCGGGCGGCCCGCGCCCTGGAACCCGGCTCGATCATGGCCGCCAGAGTCATCGCTCCGGCAATGGGCGCCACCGGAGGTGGCCGCAGCATGTCCCACCCGGCCGCCGGCTCCACCGGCTGGATCACCCGGTGCGGCCCGCTGCCGTCAGTGACGACGCGGCTGTCCACGGCCACAAACGCGGTGAACCGGCACAGTGCGCCGAAGCGCAGCGACGTGTCGACGATGCGTCGCTCCAGATCGGTCAGTTCCTCGCCCGCGCCCAGCGTGACGTAGCGGTCCTCCAGGTCACGCAGGTGCGCCCGGGCCCAAATGGGCCGGATCCCGTCGCCCGCCTGGTCCACTGTGGTCGCTTCCACCCCGGCCTGCCAGGGCTGGCCGTCGAGGTCGCGCCCCCGGACCTGCAGCCCGCCCGCCGGCGACCCCCGGAACCGGCCGGTGAACACGACGGGCGCGCCCGGGAAGAGGTCCGGGTGCCGGGCTGGCGAGACGGTGTCGGGCACGATTTCGATCCCGCGCTGACCTTCCATCCCGCCACCCTCGCCCGGAGCCGAGTGCACGGTCAGCCCGGTCAGCAGCGGGGTGCCGATCCGCCGGTGGATGTGGTCCATCGCCTCGTCCAGCCGGTCCTCCGACTCGACCAGCTCGCACCGGCCGCCGCCGTACGCGGCCAGCCGGCCGAGGAACCCGGCGTTCACCGCCTGGTCGATGCCGACGGTGTGCAGGCGGACCCGCTGCACCGCCGCAGCGGTCTCCCGCAGGATCTGGTCCTCGTTGCCCACCTGCCCGTCGGTGACGAGCACCAGCACACGGTCGCGATCCTCGCCGACGGCGGCCGAATCCCCGGTCAACAGGTCAAGGGCCTCGCGCAGTGGGCGCAGCATCTCCGTGCCGCCGCGGGCCTCGGCCCGCGCCAGGTGCTCTACCGCCCGGAACCGGTGCCGGTCGGTGGCCGGCGCCAGCCCGGCGGGCAGGTCGGCCGGGCGCTCCACCACATTGTCGAAGGTGAGTACGGCGAACCGGTCCGCACCGGTCAGCGTGTCGATGATCCGGGCCGCGGCGCGCCGGGCGGCGACCATCTTCCAGCCCCCCATGCTGCCCGAGCGGTCCAGGACCAGCACCACGTCACGCGGGCGGGGAGCGGCCGCGCCGGTCGGCGGTAGCACCGTGAGCTGGAAAGTGCCTTCTGCACCATCCACATCGGGCACAAGCACCAGGCCGTGCGTCGCGTGCACCGGCTCGCCGTACTGCAGGCGCAGCACGAAATCCCGATCGAGCCGCTGGCCGGGCGTCACCCGGATGGTGCCGTCCTCGCCCTGCTCGATAGGCAGGCTGCAGCGCGCGTGGCCCAGCGGAAGGCCCCCGGGGTCCACGGTGACCGCTATGGACAGCCGCACCGGGTTGGGGAAGCCGGGGAGCAGCACCGGCGGAGTGATCCGCGACGCGTCCGGGACGGCGTCGGTGTCCGGTGCGTACCCAT
Source organism: Micromonosporaceae bacterium (assembly GCA_019689695.1). GTDB lineage: Bacteria > Actinomycetota > Actinomycetes > Mycobacteriales > Micromonosporaceae > JADGHA01. The sequence continues at coordinate 4,159 of JADGHA010000298.1, forward strand.
CGCCGACCGGCGTGCCGTCCAGTGGCTTGCCCGGTATGTAACGGGGCGCGACCACGAGCGGGAACCGGAACGTCGCCTCACCATCCTCGTAGGACAGCGGTCCAGCCAGCGACAGCTCGACGCTGACCCGTTCGCCGGGCAGGATGTTCCCCACCCGCATGGTGAACACGTCCGGCCGCTCCTCCTCGGCGATCGCGGCGCGCTTCCCCTCCGCCACCGCCTGCTCGTACTCGGCCCGCGCCGCGGCGCGCTCGCGCAGCTCCGCCTGCACCGTGCGGTCCGCAGCGGTCATCGTCATGCCGGTCACCGCGAACCGGTCCGGCAGCGGGAAGACGTACGTCGCCTCCAGCGGCTGGTCGTACGGGTTGGTGAAGCCCTGGGTGAGCCGGACCGCGCCGGCCAGCCCGGTCAGCCGCGCCTGGACGTCGACCAGCTCCAGCGGGAGGTTGCCCCGCTCGGTCCGCAGGGCGCCCAGGCCCGCGTCGGGGTCGCCCGTGGCCAGCCGGTCCCGCTCGGGCCCGGTCATCGTGGTTACGGTCAGCGCACTCACGTCAGCCTCCTTCGTGCAGCAGACCCCGTCGGGCCAGCAGGTCCAGCAGTGGCCGGGCGGCAGCCCGGATCTCGGTCAGGTCGGCCGGGCCGGGCTGTCCGGGCAGCATGAGCGTTACCCCCGGTGCCAGCGCGACGCCGTACAGCAGCCCGTCCTCCTGCTGTCCGGCCGTGGGCGGCTCGGCCCAGAAGCGCTTGCGGGGCGGCGGCCGGCCGTCGCCCTCGGCGGGGACCTCGGCGGCTGCCGGCCCGATCCGGGCGACCTCGCGCAGGACGCGGTCGGTCGCGCCGGCCAGCTCCGCCTGGATCTCGGCGAGCGACCGCCCCTCGGCCTGGCGGCGCTTGACGGCGACGACCTGCAGCAGGTGCCGCTCCCCGTACAGCGCGGTCCGGCCGCGGTAGGCCAGCGGCCGGTCTACCAGCCCGATCGTCGCGTACCAACGGACCACGCGCCGGTCCGGCAGCGGGGTCACCCGCCCGCTCGGGGCGCGGACGCCCTGCGCGGCCAACGCCTCCCCGGCGCGGCGCACCAGCTCGTCCAGCGTCCAGCCCACCCGCCGAGTGTGACACTGTCAATGTGACAGTGTCAAACGCTCTCCGTAACCTCGGCGTAGCAGCTGTTGCGCCAGGTGACCCACAACCGCGAGATGTGCTGGTCGCTGATGAAGTTGATGCGCAACGAGTCGGGTGAGAGCCGGTTCTCGGACTCGGTGAAGCCCTTCGCCGCGTTCGTGCCGACCACGTGCACGTCGCCCCGGGCGCAGAACACCGTCACCTGCCCGCCCTGCAGGCTGAACGTCCGGACCAGCGCGGTCCCGCCATCCGCGTTCGGCGTGCTGACCCAGCCCGGGGTCACCGACGGCTTGGGTGGCTTCGGCGGGGGCGAAGGG
>JADGHA010000299.1 GCA_019689695.1 Micromonosporaceae bacterium
CACCTGGCCCGCCACCGTCACCGGCCTGCAACGCCACGGCGACAACCTGCGCGTCCAACTCGCCGGCCCCATCGCCGCGGCCGCCGACATCACCCCGGCCGCCGCCGCCCACCTCCAGCTTGCTCCCGGCCAAACCGTGTGGGCCGCTGTCAAGGCCACCGAGACCCGGGCCTACCCTGCCGCCGCCCGCCAGGTGACGACCCCGGCCGCCAGCAAGGACAGCTGACGGCCGGTTCACCGCAGCGGCGCGGCCGAGCACGCGCGGCCGGTCGTTCGGCGGGCGACCAAGCGGTCAGGCCGTCATGAGCAGGTCGGCGCCCTTTTCAGCGATCATCATGGTCGGCGCCATCGTGTTGCCGCTGGTGAGCTTCGGCATGATCGAGGAGTCGATGACGCGGAGGTTGGCCAGGCCACGCACGCGAAGCTGAGGGTCGACGACGGCGTCCGGTCCGATGCCCATCCGGCAGGTGCCGACGGGGTGGTAGTCGCAGCAGGCGTACTCCCTCACGTAGGACATGAGCTCCTCGTCTGTCTGGCAACCGGTGCCGGGGAGGCGTTCGTCCTTGATGAAGCGGGCGATGTCCGGTTGGGCGAGCACCTCACGGATGGTCCGGATCTGGAGGAGGGCCATTTCCCGGTCCCGGGAAGCGCTGAGGTAGCGCGGATCGATGAGGGGCTCCGCGGACGGGTCGGCGCTGGCGAGAGTCACCGAACCGACGCTCTCGGGGCGCAGGAAGGTGGAATTGACGGTGAACCCGTTGCCGTCGATGCGCGTCTGGCCGCCCCGGACGACGAAGGCCGGTGCGATGTGGATCTGCATGTCCGGGCGGGTCTCACCGGGACTGGTGAAAAAGCCGCCACCTTCGACAATCACGGACGCCGCCGGGCCGTCCCGGAACAGCAGCCAGCGCATGCCAGGTCGGAGCAGGTGCGGGAACCGGTCCAGGCCGTCGTAGCTGATCGGGTCGAGCAGGTTCACATGGACGTTCGTGTTGAGGTGGTCCATCAGGTTCTTGCCGACGCCGGGCAGGTCGTGCACAGGCCGGATGCCGATCGCGGACAGTTCGTCGGCCGGACCGATGCCGGACAGGAGCAGCAGGCGTGGAGAGTTGATGGCGCCGCTGGACAGGACGACCTCCCGGTCGGCGTACACGGTTTTCGTCAACCGTCCGCGGGCGACCTCGACACCGACGGCCCGGCCGCGTTCGATGACGACGCGCAGCACGCGGGCATGGGTCCAGAGCGTGAGGTTGCTCCGCCGCAGGGCGGGATGCAGAAACGCCGTGGCCTGGGAGCAACGCCGGCCGCCGCGGGAAGTGACCTGGTAGAGGCCGGCGCCGGACATGGTGGCACCGTTGAAATCGCTGTTGTACGGCAGGCCCCAGGCGATCGCGGCGCGCACGAACGACGTGCTCAGGATGTGCGGGTTGGTCTGGTCGGAGACCGGCTGCGGGCCGCCCTGGCCGTGGTACTCGTCGACGATGCGGCTGTTGTCCTCCGACTTCTTGAAGTAAGGGAGAACCTCCTCGTATGACCACCCGGTGTTGCCGAGGGCTGCCCAGTGGTCGTAGTCCTCGCGCTGACCACGGATATAGATCATCGCGTTGATCGCGCTGGAGCCGCCGAGTGTCTTGCCCTGCGGGTACCAGATTCTCCGGTTGTTCAAATGCGGCTGCGGGACGGTGTGGAACCGCCAGTTGACCCGCGGACCGAACAGCATCCCGACGCCACCCGGTACGTGGATCATTGGGTTGACATCGCGGCCACCCGCCTCGAGGAGCAGCACCTTGACGTTCGGATCCTCGGTGAGGCGGTTGGCCAGCACGCAGCCGGCGGTGCCGGCGCCTACGATGATGTAGTCGTATCCCATGGTTCTCTCCCTGTCTGGGCGGCCGCGATGGCCTTCAGCGCACGTCTTGCCTGATCGGCGACGGCGGCGTGGGTGTAGGCCGTGCCAATCAGGGGTGCGCCGAGGGTGGCCGCGACCGCACCGGCGCGGATCCACCTCGCGGCCTCGTCGATGGTGAGCGCCCCGGCAGCGATGATGTGTGCGTCGGGCACGGTCGCATGGACGTCGCCGACGAAGCGGGGCGGCAGTGCGTACGCGGGGCACAGTTGCACCGCGGAGGCGCCGGCGCGGTGCGCGGCCAGCACCTCCGTGAGCGTGTGCGCGCCCGGGTAGACGGCGACCCCGCCGACCCGCGCGGCGGCCACGACGTCGGGCGAGGCGGTCGGTGAGGTCAGAAACGCGGCGCCCGCGTCGATACACGCCTCGGCCTGATCCGCGGAGAGCACCATGCCGGCCCCGATGGCGGTGCGATCGCCGAATGCACGGACCAGCTCGGTGAGGCGGACCAGCGCCCTGGGCGCGGTCAGCGGTATCTCGATGGCGGGCACACCCGCCTCGATCAGGGCGCCGGAGACCGTCATTGCGTGTTCGGTCGCCGACCGGTCGAGAAGCGCTATCACTCCGGTCGCGACGATCGTGGCGGTAACCGCGTCGCCCCCCGGGCTCATGAGCTGCATGAGGCGGCCAACTCCAAAGCTTCCACGAAAAAGTAGTCACCCCACATGACGCTCTCGTTGACGCCGAGCCGGTTCCCCTGGTGATAGGTGGCGTGCCGCAGGATGCCCTCCCAGCCCTCGACCTCCGCCGCCAGGAAAGTGGTCGACCGCAGCGTCGCCACGGTCGCCAGGGCGTGTCTCCGGTAGTTGTCGGCGGCAGGGGAGCCAGCGAGAAGCGCGGCCAGCCGCAGCATCCCGGCGGCGGCGATCGCGGCGGCCGACGTCTCGTACGGCTCGGTGGGCGCCGGGTCCAGCCAGTCGTTCGGCGGCACAGTCCCGGCCGGTGTCTGCGCCATGTAGTAGTCCGTGACGAGCTGCGCCGTGCTGAGCAGGTCAGCGTCACCGGTGTGCTCGTAGGCGGTGGTGAAGCCGTAGATGGCCCAAGCCTGGCCGCGCGCCCAGGTCGAGTCGGAGCGCCAGCCCTGGTGTGTGGCGGCGCGGAGGAACTCGCCGGTGGTGGTGTCGAACCATCCTTCGTGGACCGTGCTGCCGTCGCCGCGGACCAGATACCGCCGGCTGGTTCGGCAGTGCCGCAGCGCGATCTGCGCGAGCTCGTCGTCGCCGCTGTACTCGGCGGCGCGGAAGATGAGGCCGACGTTGGCCATGATGTCGATGAACGTGCTACCCGGGTCGACCCAGGTGCTCAGGTATCCACCCGCGGGACGCAGCCGGGCGGCCAGCGTCCGGCCGCCCTGGATGAGCACATCCCGGGCGCGTTCGGCACCGTCCATGTCGTACCACCGGCCGAAGCTCGGCTCCAGCACGAAGCCGAGGTCGTGCGTGGTCCGGTCGTGCTGGCGGGACTCCAGCAGCAGGCAGTACTTCTCCGCCTGTTCACGCCACCATCCGTCGCCGGTCCGGCGGGCGAACGCCCACATCATGCCGGTGAGGAAACCGCCGGTCCACGATGGTGCCCATGGGTCCTCGGCCAGCACCCATCGCCCGCCCTGGGTGTACGCAGGCTGGTGACCCGGCGCCCGGGTGACGAGTTGCCGAACCTGCCGCTGCGCAAACTCGAACGCCTCGTCGATGCTGAGCGTGCGGGGCTGGCTGTCTGCCCGCTCGCTTCGCGACGGTGGCGCCGCGGCCCGCTTCCGGTCGCGGAAGGCACGCACGGCCGCGACCTGCTCGGGCGTGCCGCAGCAGGTGGCCACCGCCTTCGCCTCGGCCATCAGGCCGGCCGGCAGACCCTGGTCGCGGCCGACCCGGATGGCGTGCTTGGCGCCAGCAACGGCCGTGCGGCTGCGACCGGCGATCCGCTCGGCGAGCGCAACGGCGGTATCGAGGCAGTCCTCGGCGACGTGGTTGACCAGTCCTAGTGCGTGTGCGCGGCGGGCGTCGACCACCTCCCCGGTGAGGATCATCTCGGTGGCGATGCCTGGTCCGACCAGGCGCGGCAGCCGCTGGGTGCCGCCCCAGCCGGGAATGTTGCCGAGTGTGATCTCGGGCTGGCCGAACCGCGCCGTGGGGGCGGCGACCCGGATGTCGGCGGCCATGGCCAGTTCCAGTCCGCCGCCGAGGGCGTACCCGTTGACCGCGGCGATGACTGCGATCGGCAGCTGCTCGATGCGGTCGAACACGGCCTGTCCACGGCGCATCATCGCGAACGCCGCCCGGTTGTCCAGCCCGTCGAGCTCGGTGATGTCCGCGCCGCCGCTGAACGCCTTCCCGCCCGCTCCGGTGATGACGAGCGCACGGGCGTCGCCAACGTCGCGTACCAGGCGGTCCAGCGCGTCGATCAGCGCGCTGTTGAGGCTGTTGCCCTTGTCCGGACGGTTGAGGATGGCGATGAGCACGGGCCCTCGCCGTTGCTGGATAAGGACCGTCACCGCGGGTCTCCTTCGGATAGCGTGAGCGCCATCGGTTCGGTACGGAAGATCCGGGGATCCATTTCGGTCAGGTCCGGGCTGATCAGCGGCTTGAACTCCATGTGTGCGAGCACGTCCCGGTCCAGGTCCAGACCGGGGGCCACCTCGGTGACCTCGATGCCGGCCGGGGTGAGCCGGAAGACAGCGCGTTCGGTGACGTAGGTGACCCGCTGTCCGGCGGCCACGGCGCGGGCGGCCGAGAAGCTGACCTGCTCCACCGTGGACACGAGCTTCGGTATCCTCCGCTCCCGGCCGGCGAGGAGCGTGCCGACGAAAACCAGCCGCTTGGCGCCCTGTGAGATGTTGACAAAGCCGCCGACCCCGGGGATGCGGCCGTTGAAGCGGCTGACATTGACGTTGCCGTCGGCGTCGAGCTGGGCAAAGCTGAGCACGGCCACATCCAGGCCGCCGCCGTCGTACCAGTCGAACTGGTGGCCGGCGTCGAGGGATGCCTCCGGGTTGACGCACATGCCGAAGTCGCTGCCGCCGGCCGGCACTCCCCCGACGTGGCCCTGCTCCACAGTGAGGGTGACCTGCTGCATGACGCCTTCCTCGGCGAGGACGGCCGCGACGCCATCGGGCATGCCGTACCCGAGATTGATCACATCGCCGCGGCGGATCTCCATGGCCGCGCGGCGGGCGATCGTCTTACGCACAGACATCGGCATGGGGCGGTGGGCATGGGCAGGCGCCCGTAGCTCGCCCGTCAGGAACGGATCGTCACGGGTGGCGAACGACAACCGCTGGTCCGGATCGACGACCAGTGCATCGACCAGTATGCCGGGCACGCGCACCCGGCGGGGATCCAGCGTGCCCGCCGCGACCAACTCACGGACCTGCGCGATGACCGTGCCGCCGCTGTTGCGGGCGGCCTGCGCCGCGGAGAGCGTTTCGGCCAGGAGCCCCTCACCGTCCATGGTGATGTTGCCGTTGGTGTCGGCGCGGGTACCGCGGATGATCGCGACATCGATCGGGAACGCCGGAGTGAAGAGCCACTGCTTGCCGGCCAGCTCGATCAGCTCGACGATGTCGTCCACGGCGGCGGCGTTGAGCCGCCCGCCGCCGTACCGCGGATCGATGAAGGTACCCAGGCCCACGGCGGAGATCGCCGCCGGCCCGCCGGCCCCGCAGTACCGCAGCAGATGCGACAGCGTGCCTT
>JADGHA010000300.1 GCA_019689695.1 Micromonosporaceae bacterium
GGCCGGGTGGTACTCGACCGCGCGCTGGTTGGCGAACCACAGCAGCGTGCGGCGGTCGTTGCACAGGGCGTACGACACCTCCCGCTTCGAGGATTCGGCCCACATCGAGACCGTCCGGACCCACGGCGGGGTGTACCTGGGCACGTTCTTCTGCATGAAGGGCGCCTGGCCGCGCAGTACCCGGATCACCGACAGTGGACGGTCGCGCAGCTGCGGGAGAATCCGGTCGCGTACGGCGTCGAGGTAGTCGACGAGGTGCCGCTTACTCGCCCCGGCCCCGTCGAACAGCGGCTGGTCGAGGTTGGTCAGCGGCACCTCGTCCCGTACCTCGTCACTGGTCACCTGACCACCCTCCCACGTCACGGTGGGAGGTCAACTCCTCCGATCCGGCGCACAGCGGCCGGGTCAGCCGACCCGGAACACCCACACGTACCGGCCGGCGTCCACGGCCGCCGGCGGCACGTCGATGACCAGCGCCCCGGTCGAGTCGTGCGACCAGTGCAGCGGACCGCCGTGGTACCCGAGCATTCTGATCCGGTCGCCCTCCCGGATCGGCACCGGCGACCGCACGATCAGCTGGCTGCCTGGCGCGGTCAGCGAGCTGATGTAGAAGGCCTTGTTCGGCGCGACGGTGAACCGCAGGTTGCCCTCGGCAGCGCCGCGCGCCCAGTAGGTCGTCCCGTAGATCGCCTCTCCGTTGACCCGCAGCCAGGCGCCCATCTCGCGCAGCCGGGTCTGCATGATCTCGGGGATCGTCCCGTCGGCCCGCGGCCCGATGTCCAGCAGCAGGTTGCCGTTCTTGCTGACGATGTCGACCAGCTGCCGGATCAGCTCCTCGGCCGTGGCGTACCGGTCGTCCGGGGTCTGTGCGTTGTAGCCGAACGAGAACGGGTCGATGCCCCGGCATGCCTCGAACTTCGTCGTCTGCAGGCTGAATGTCGAGGCGTACTCCGGCGTGGTGAAATCGGCGAACGGCATGCCGAACCGGTTGTTGATGGTCACCTCACGCCCGGATTCCAGCGCCTGGTTGAAGATGAGCTGCAGCACAGACGGGTCCGTCGCCGGGGTGCCGATGTCACCCCACAGGATGTCCGGCCGGTACTGCGTGATCAGCTCCTTGAGCTGCGGCACCTGCAACTCGGCGACATAGTCGGTGATCGGCTTGGCGCCGGTGTACGGCAGGTCGGCCCCGGTGTACGGGTTACGCGGGCCGTGCCCATACCACGGGTTCGCCGGGTTGTACCACTCCGGCAGCGAGTAGTAGACGCCGCGCCGCAGCTGTGGTGCGTACCGCTTGGCCGCGTCGAACAATTCGCCGACCAGGTCACGCTTCGGCCCCATCTTGACCGAGGTGCGGTCCGACACCGCGCTGTTGAACAGGGCGAAACCCTCGTGGTGCTTGGAGGTCAGCACGAAGTATCGGGCGCCGGCCTCGGTGAACAGCCGCACCCAGGCGTGCGGGTCGAACCGGGACGCGGTGAACATGGGGATGAAGTCGTCGTAGGCGAAATCCTCCCCGTAGGTCTGGCGATGGTAGGCGTGCGTCGGGTTGTTCGGGTCGTTCATCTGCTGCCAGTACCACTCCGCGTACTGCTGGCCAACCGGCGCCCACGCCGGCACCGAGTAGATTCCCCAGTGGATGAAGATGCCGAACTTGGCGTCGTGGAACCAGTTCGGCGCGGTGTGCTGGCTCAGCGAGGCAACGTCCCGTGTGTACGGTGGGATGCCGGCGGTCAGCGGTGCGCTCTGCCGCACCGACACGTCGTGGCCGGTCACCTCCACCGATCCGGTGACCGGGCTGCCGGGGGCCAGGTCCGGCGAGGTGACCCCGATCTGGATGCGCGCCTCCTCACCCGTGGCCAGCGAGGTGATTCTGGCCGGCACCACGGTCCGCACGCCGGGGGCGGTGACCGAGACCCGCAGTTGGTTGGCGTGGGTGATCGGCTCGGTGCCCAGGTTGGTCACGGTCGCCCGGACGATCTGGGCACGCCGGCCGCCGGGCAGCGACAGCCATCCGGTCGTACTGGCGATGTCCCGTAGCCCCACCGCACTGCCGACGATGACCGGCTGCAAGGTGAGCGCGAAGATGTGCAGGCTTGAGACGTTCGGCGCCGGCATGGCGGTGGTCGGCAGGGTGAGCCCGGTGGCGGTACGGGCAGGGTCCAGCCACACCTGGACTGCGTAGATCGACACCGGATGGTTGTCGGTGCCGCCGGGGCTGTAGCGCGTCGGCGCGGAGACCGCGCCACCGCTGGCATACCAGTCCGGCACCGAAATCGTCGCGGTTGAGCTGGTGCCGTCGGAGTAGTGAACGGTGACGGTGCCGCTGGTCGCGCCGTATGTGCTGGTGGCAAGCAGGTAGCCGGCCAGGTACCGGCCGGGCGGCAGCGCGATGGTCTGCCCGAGCGCGACCACGTTGTCGTCCTGCCCGGCGGAAGTGGTGGCCGGGAAGTCGTACGGGACGCCGCCGGCTGTGATGCTGCCCGAGGGCAGGCTGCCGGCGGGAAAACCGTATCCACTGCCGTCGAGGTTGGCGTCCCCGGACACCGTGCCGATCCCGTTGTTGTTCACCAGCTCGTCGAGCGGAACCGGGATCGGCTGGCCGTCGGCGTCGACGGGGTTGCCCTCGGCGAGTGCCGCCGCTGGGCGGCTCAGATCGAGGGTGAGGGCTCCGGTGGCGGTCGCGGTCGCGATGAGTAGGTGGCGTCGCTGCAGTCCCACAACGTCCTCCGATCTTTGTATGGACACCCGATCTATAGCCGAGTTAAGCAGGGGGTTTGCCGGAGTTAGGTGGGTCACCCTCGGCTATAGATAGGATGTATCGGCAGACGTAGGTATTTGATCGCGGAGCAGCGTGGTTCGTCAAGACGTCGGCACGATGTCGTCGGGTAGCCGGTGGGCGGTACGGGTGCGTAGCCGGCTACGACGTGGAACGGACCTGCGGGCCCGCGCGGTAAGCACGATGGCGTACCGGTGTTGTCCGCACACGACGGATGTCGGCGCGGCCGCCAAACGCGAGTCTGAAGGCACTGATCGTCCACTCGCGAAGGGAGCTACCATGTCTGCGCCGTCTACAGTGCACACTCAGCGGCCCGCGTCAGCGCACTGCCGCGCGTTGGGCGATGCGGTGCTGGCCCGCCTGAGCCGGTGGCTGACCCGGCACAGCATCGACCTGTTACGGATCAGCCTGGGGGTGGTCTTCCTCGGCTTCGGGTCGCTGAAGTTCTTCCCCGGGGCCAGCCCGGCCGAGGCCCTGGCGGCCCGGACGCTCGACACCCTCTCGCTGGGTCTGGTATCCGGACGCCAGGCCGTGGTGCTCACCGCGGTCGCCGAGTGCTTCATCGGAGTCACCCTGATCAGCGGCAAGCTGCTGAAGGTCGGACTGCTGGTGCTCGCCGGTTCCCTGGTCGGCATCATGTCGCCGCTGGTGCTCTTCTTCGGCGACATGTTCCCCGGCACACCAACCCTGGAAGCGCAGTACGTCTTCAAGGACATCGTGCTCGTCGCCGGTGGCCTGGTCGTCGCCGCGCGGGCGCTCGGCGCCCGCCTGGTGCCCGGCCGGGCGGCGCGCCAGGCGTCGCAAGACGTGCGGAGCGCCGAGTGACAAGCGCCGAGTGACAGCGGTGGTGGGCTCCACCCGACCGGGTGGGGCCCACCGCGCGCTTCCGGTGTCACCCGACGCTGGCGGGCTGCGCCGAGCGCAGGGTGAGCACGGTGATCTCGCTGGGCGCGAAGATGCGCAGCGGCGGGCCCCAGAAGCCGGTGCCGCGGCTGGTGTAGAGCTGCGTGCGCTCGCCATGCCGGCTCAGCCCGCGCACCACCGGCTGGTCCAGCCGTACGAGCAGATGGAACGGCCAGATCTGGCCGCCGTGCGTGTGGCCGGAGATCTGCAGGTCCACGCCGTGGGCCACCGCGGCATCCACCTGCTTCGGCTGGTGGGCCAGCAGCAGGACCGGCAGGTCCGGGTCGGCGCCGGAGAGCGCGGCGGCGTGGTCGGCCCGGTGCCCGGGGCGGCCCGAGCCGGCGGCGGTCGCGTCGTCCACTCCGGCGACGACGAGCCGGGAGCCGCCCCGCTCGACCACGACGTGCCGGTTGTGCAGCGGCTCCCAGCCGAGCTGGCGCATGTGGTCGAGCCAGCCCTCGGCCTCGCCGAAGTACTCGTGGTTGCCGGTGACGTAGGCGCGGGCCAGCTTGGCGCGGACGGTGGCCAGCGGCGCGACCTGCGCTTGCCGCCGCGCCACCGGGCCGTCGGCGATGTCGCCGGTGTGGCACACGATGTCGGGGTCGAGCCGGTTGACGGCCTCCACCACAGCGGCCGACCAGCGGGCCCGGTCGATGGGTCCGTAGTGGGTGTCGGTCAGCAGGACCACCCGTACGCGGTCGAGGCCCGCACCCAGCCGGGGCATGACGACCTCCACCTGCTTGACCCGGGGCACGCGCATCGCCTCGACATAACCCCACAGGATCAGGACGAGTGACACGACGACGACCGCGACGGCGACGATCCGGGACCGCGTCGGGTTGGCCACGCCGCCGAGCGCCAGGGCCAGCCGCAGCAGGTTGCCGAGCAGCGCCCAGGCGAACAGCACCCAGATGACGCCGAGGATGGTGTCTCCGGTGCTGGCCGCCCAGTCGATGCCCCGGCCGTGCCCGAGGTACATCAGGACAGGGAACGCGACGAGAGCGCCGGCGAAGACGACGGTGCCGGCGGCCACGACCGCGACCGGCCAGTCTGTGTTGCCGAGGACCAGCGTCCACCAGGGCACACCGAACAGCAGCGCCAGGATCGCGGTGACGGTCACACCGAACAGGTACGGCCGCAGGGACCGCCTGGCTGGTGCTGCCTCTACTGCTTCGCCGACGGTCACTGTCGAAGCATGACACAGGTGGGCGACCATTCAGGACCGCCGACAGCCCTCCCCAGGGCAGTCGGAGCCGGTCACGGCATGTCGAGGATCGTGCGGATCGCCGCCCACACGCGGCTGAGGGTGTACCCGGACACCATGCCCACCGGGTCGCCGAGGGCGTCGCGGGTGCGGGAGCCGATGGTGGACACGCGCACCACACCCTGCGCCGGGTCCTGCGGGCCAAGTGGGACGCTGATCGCGCTGGCCGGCCAGTCCGGGTGGATATCGCAGCAGAGTGGCCTGGCGAGCGGGTCAGAGTTGTAGTCGTCGGCGGAGACGACAAGCACCAGCTGCCCGCGGCGCGGCCCGGGCGGCTGGTATGGCCGGATCTCGCCCTGCCTCACGCGGCGCGCTGGCGCAGAGCCTGGTCGTCGGCGTCGGCCGCGGCGGCCCGGTCGGCCTCGTCCGCCCGGGCGTCGGCATCGGCCGCCGCGGCAACGTCGGGATGCTGGCCGAGCCAGCGACGCTCGGCGGCCATCGAGTCGCGGAGCACCTGCCGACGCACCGCCGTGCCGATGTACCCCGAGATCGACATGCCGGCCGCTGACGCCGCCGCCTGCGCCGCCTCGTGGGTGGCGTCGTCGAGGCTGATCGTGACGCGTACCGTCATACGACGGAGCATACTCCGGCGCATACTGGCCTGGCCCAACGCCCCGGCGTGCCCGGT
>JADGHA010000301.1 GCA_019689695.1 Micromonosporaceae bacterium
GACCATGGCCGCCACGGCGGCGACGAAGCCGCATGCGACGCCGGTTCCGGTTGCCGGCGTCAACCCGCCCGCCCGCTGGAGCGTGACCACATCCACCCCCGGCGCGACCAGGTCGACATACTCGCCGTGCTGCGAACCGGGCCACCGGCTGGTGCTCTGCGCGACCGCACCGACGCCGATCACGTCCGGGTAGCTGGCCGGGTACGGCGGCGGGTTGCCGTCATCGGTATCCCCGCGGTCGCCGACGGCCGCCACCACGATCACCCCGTGCCCGACCGCGTTGGCGATCGCGTCTCGCAGGGCAGGGCTGTCGGTGTAGGTGATGGTGGAGACTGCGATCACGTGGGCTCCGCGGTCGACAGCCGCGTTGACGCCCCGGGCCAGGACGCCGGGGTCGGCCACCGGGCCGGAGCGCTGGTCCGCGATGACCCGGATGGGCAGAATCCTGGCTCCCGGCGCCATCCCGACAAACCCGACCTCGCCGGCCTGCTGTGCGGCGATAACGCCAGCGACCTGGGTGCCGGTGCCCAGGCAGTCGCTGTCCGCCGTCCCGCTGCCCGCCACCGCGTCGAACCCCGGCTCGACGTGGCCCCTCAACTGTGGATGGTTGGCGTCCACACCGGAGTCGAGCACCGCGACTCGTACTCCACCGCCGCGGCTGAACTGCCAGACGCGCTGCGGCCCGAGCATCTGCTGGGGCCAGGGAACTCCGCGCACGACTTGACCGGGGGGAGCGCAGTTGTCCTGAGCCGGTGCGGCCGACGCGGGCGGAGCGAACGCGCACGCCGCCGTGGCCACCCCGAGCACCACCGCACCGCGGAACCCACGCGAAGGAGGCTTCATCAACGGCCGGCCCCTCCGCCGGAGGCGAGCCCGGCAGTCCACTGTGATCCGTCCGCCTGTGATTCGTCCGCCGGCGGGGGCATGGTACGCACCGGCCCGTCCGGCCTCCGGCCAGGTCGGCAGGCCCACCCGGTGAGCCCGCGGCGCCGCACGGCATCCATCTGCAACGCCACGACGCTCCTCAAGCTCCGTACTCCTTCGAGCATCTTAGGCAGCCGAGCACAACCAGACGTACGGGACGGGCCGCAGGCGGATCCGGCGCGAACGGCGGGGGGCGACGGTGCCGGCTCGGGCGTACCCTTCTATCCCAGACCACCCTGCACCCACTCGGCGGAGTCATGACACGCACGTTCACCGTATCCCAGCAGCCCGGGGCATACCCGACCGTTCGCGATGCGGTTGAGGTCGCACCGGACGGCTCGGTCATCTCGATCGCCGCCGGCGAGTACCGCGAGACTCTGCGCCTCGCCGGCCGGCGGCTGAAGATCATGGCGGCGGGCGACCCGGGGTCGGTCACCATCGATCCCGTGGAGCGGCACGAGTCCGTGATATCGGCGCGCGACTGCGACCTCAGCCTGTACGGGCTGGTCCTGCGCGGCGGCGACAGTGCGGCGGTCAGCGCCGACGGCGGCCGCATCGCCATCGAGAAATGCCAGGTGAGCGCGGGCTACGCGGCCGGGGTGAGCGTCACCGGCGGCGCGGTCCTGCAGGCCACCGACCTGAAGGTGACCGGCGGCCAGTACGGCCTGGTGATCGAGGACGCCGGCGGCACCGTGGACAAGTGCGAGATCAGCAACATCGCGGACGACGGGCTGATCGTGCGGCTGGGCGCGGATCCGACCATCCGCAACTGCACCATCAGCGGCTGCGGGTTCCGGGGCATCTACGTCTACCAGGGCGCGCGGCCAACGGTCGAACGCTGCGACATCTCGCACACCAGTGACGCCGGCATCTCGGTAGCGCTGCAGAGCACGCCCACCATCACCGCCTGCTGGATCCACGAGACGCGGGGCGCAGGCATCGCCTTCGCGCGAGGTACTGGCGGCCTGGTCGAGGACTGCCGGGTGGAAGGCACCGCACAACCAGGCATCCACATCGAGGACGGCGCCACGCCGACGGTCCGCGAGCCGGCCGAGCCGACCCACCAGCCGAAGGTCGGCGTGGCCGCGGTCGAGGGGTCCAGCCAGCAGGACACCGAGAAGGTCGAGAAGCTGCTCGCCGAACTCGACTCGATGATCGGCCTGGAGACGGTCAAGCGCGAGGTCCGGGCACTGATCGACGAGATCCAGGTGAACGAGTGGCGCCGCCAGGCCGGCCTCGCCGTCGGTGCGGTCAGCCACCATCTGATCTTCACGGGGGCTCCCGGCACCGGCAAGACCACCGTCGCGCGCATCTACGGCCAGCTGCTCAAGGCGCTCGGCGTACTGCCCAACGGCAAGTTCAAGGAGGTCGCCCGGCGCGACCTGGTCGGCCAGTACATCGGGCACACCGCGGAGAAGACCACCTCGGTCTTCGAGGAGGCGCTCGGTGGCGTGCTCTTCATCGACGAGGCGTACACGCTGTCGCGGTCCAGCGGCGGCAGCGCCGACTTCGGCCAGGAGGCGATCGACACCCTGGTCAAACTGATGGAGGACCACCGCGACTCGATCGCGGTCATCGTGGCCGGCTACACCGAGGAGATGCAGACGTTCCTCGACGCCAACTCGGGCCTGGCGTCGAGGTTCGCCAAGACGCTGGAGTTCGAGAACTACACCCCGGAAGAACTCGTCCTCATCGTCAACCGGATCGCCCACAACGACGACTACCTGCTCGGCGACGGCCTCCAGGACGCCCTGTGGGAGTGGTTCGCGAGCATCGACCGTACGCAGAACTTCGGCAATGCCCGCGAGGCGCGCAAGCTGCTGGAGAACATGCGCAAGGCCCAGTCGGGCCGGCTGCGCGCGCTCGGCCGCATGCCGAGCCGCGACGACCTGCGCACGCTCACCCTCGACGACCTGCTGGCCGCCACCCGCTGAGCCGAACGCCCCTGTGCCCGGCCGGGTGGCGGCGCCGGGCGCGGCCGGAACCGGCGGTTACTCGACCGGCCTGGTGGCCGCGTCCGGATCGAGGGTGGGCCCGCTCGGGATCCGGGCGACCAGGCTGGCAGGCACATCCACCGCCTGCTCGGGTGGGTAGCCGAGCATCTGCAGCACCTGAGGCGAGGAGACGGGGTACTTGATGCCCAGGTCGGTGACCACATAGTACGGACCGGAACCGGCCGACGGCGCGGCGAGCGCCCGGACCGTGGCGACCCGCCCCGACGGCACGAGAACGCGGTTGGCCAGGGGCGTGCCCTCGGCGGAGGCGGACCGGGTCAGGACGGCGTGGTCAAGGCCGGGCACGGTTCCGCCCAGCTCGATCACTGGCGCCGCGTCTGCGTCAGTGGTGACCGCGCAGATCTGCTCGCCGCCACCCGGTTCGGTCAGCTTCGGCGGCGACTCGGGCGGCTGGCCCTCACCGCGAGGCTGGCTGAGCCGGCCGCTACGGGGAAGCGCCGTGACGTCGGCGGGTGCCACCTGCACGGGCTGCACCGGAGAGCGCGCGGCGAGGATGTCCCGCTGCAACTCGGTGACGGGTGCGACACCATCGTCGAAGACCAGGTAGTACTGGGGCCCGGAGCCGGTCTGGGTGACCAGCACGTCGCCGATCTGGCGGCCCGGCACCGCAGACGACTGCTCCCCTTGGCGCTCCAGGTTGATCGGGCTGATCTCAGTGCCCGATGGCAGCGCGTTCAACCAGGCCGTCCCGACCGGCACGGTGCCGGCCGCGCCGAACAGTGCGGCTACCACGGTCTGGGCGTCCCGGATCTGGAACCGCCGGCCGTGCCAGATCAGGTAGGTCGAGCCTTGCTCGATGTCCCTGACCAAAAGGGCGTCCTCGCCCAGCCCGCGGCCGCCGACCGGGCGCGAGGCCACGGCCAGACTGGTGGTGCTGATCGTGCGTCCTGCGCTGTCCGTGCCGGGCGTGGCGCAGACCGTCCACGGTAGACTTACCCGCCGGTTGCGGGCCGGCAGCGAGTTGGGGGCGTTGGGGATGCCCACAGTGTTCGCCCGCGGCGCCGAGCCCAGCGCCTTGCCCGCCACCCGGAACACCGAAGGGTTGGGCCGGCCGGCGGCGAGCAGCGCGGATGCGTAGTTGAGGGTCGGGTGCAGGGCGCCGTCAAAGTAGACGAAGCTGGCACCGGTCTCCTTCTCGATGACCACCGCGCCGTCGGTCTTCCACTTGTCGCCGCCTACCTTGGTGAGGATGCCGGCGATGCCGAACCCGGCGGCCACGATGATGGCGACCATCAGGCCACCGAATACGGCGCCGACGCCGCGTCGCAGCGGGGACTGCTGCGGATCCGTCTCCCGCATCACGAACGCGGAGATCACCCGCTGTGTCATGAACTGGTACGAGTGGAGCTGGTCGCGCCTGGTCGCCATCGGCGCTCACCCGCCGATCGAGCCGAACAGGTCCCGGATCGCACCGAAGACGCCGAGCACGGCGCAGGCGAGCGGAATCAGCGCCATGATGGCGAGCACGTCGGCGATGTCGGCGGCCCGACCCAGGTACGGCGACGGGCTGCGCCGGCTGTAGCTGAGGCCGGCGGCGAGGACCATGGCGGCGACGGCCGCCATGACCACGAGCACCACCAGGCGGGCGCCGCCGGAGTCGGCCTCCAGCACCCACCAGAACGCCAGCGTGGTGAGCCCGGCGATCCCGCTGACCAGCAACGGGACCCGTTGCTGCGGCAGGGCGAAGAGGCGGGCCCGCAAAAGCAGCGCGGCTGACCCGGAGAAGCACAACAGGGCACCAGGCGTGCTGCGGTCCACTGTGGCCAAAAACAGCGTCGCGGCGACCCCGGTCACCGCGGCGGCCAGCAGCATGCCGGTGAGCAGCTCGGTCGCCCGCGCCACCGACGCGAAGACGTCGGCCCGCCTGGGCACCGGCCGGTCCTCGAGGATCTGCTCCGGCCGGTCCGGCAGCTCGGGCACCGGCAGCCGGCCCAACGAGCTGGCGATCAGTGGGTAGCCGGGCAGCAGGCCGATGGCGGCGGTCAGGGCCATCGCCGCCGCCCCGGCAGGCGCTACCCCGGCCAGGCAGAGGCCCGCGGCGACCAGTCCGGTGAAGCTCGCCGCCAGACCGGCCATGAACAACCGCTGCACGGCGGCGACGCCGGTGTATCCGATGACGCTGAAGACCAGGAGCCCGGCGCTACCGAGCAGCAGGCTCGTGGCACCCATCCGGAACAGCCCGACATGCTCCGGGGCGGCGATCAGGGCACCGCCGGCGAACGCGTACGGCAGGCCGGTGGCGGCCACCGCCGCTCCGGCGCCGGCATCGGAGAACGCCCGGGACAGCAGGATGCCGGTGACGGCGAGCACCGCGGCCACCGCCAGCGCGACAAAGCCGGGTGCGGGCCACGGCGGACCGGACAGCACCAGGACGACAAGTCCCAGCCCGAGGGCCGCGCTGAACACGGCGAGGCCGCAGCGACGGGTGGCGGCCTGCCCCCAGGACCGGCCGGCCCGCCGGGCGCCCGCCGCGATCACCTCGACCACGTCGTCGTACGCCAGCTCCGGCCAGTCTTCCCGGCCCGGGACCAGGTGCAGCACTTCGCCGTCGCGGACGCCCTGCGCGGCGAGGTTGCGGGTCGGCTCGAGCACCGCGCCCGAGGCCCGGCGC
>JADGHA010000006.1 GCA_019689695.1 Micromonosporaceae bacterium
CGCGGCCGCCTCGGCGAACCGGGCCGGCCAGGCCTCGCCGGGCAGGGCCGACCAGACCGCGCGCGGCGCCCGGCCATCGGCCAGCGCGCGGAGGAAGGCGGGGCCAGCCGGGTACGCCTGCCATCCCGACCCATCGCCCACCCGCCCCGCCTCGTCAGGGGAAGTGCGGGAGATGGCGGCCGTCTCGCCTCCACTCGCCCGCAAGGTGCTGGTCGGGGGCGGCGGCGCCGACTCCGCGCCGGCGTGACGCGGCGGGACGGCCAGCCGCAGCACGTCGGCGAGGCTGCCCGCGTACCGCTCGGCGACCGCCCTGGCCAGGGCCGCGACCTCCGGGCTGAGTACCGGCTCCGGCGAGACCAGCCGCTCCAGGAAGGACAGCGGCCCGCTGTGCTCCGACGCGGCCACCCGGTCCAGCACCCAGCCGTCGACGAGCTGGCCGGCGAAGCGCACCCGCACCCGCGTGCCGGGCCGGGCGTCCTCGCCGAGCTCGGCCGGCACCAGGTAGTCGAACGGGCGGTCCAGATGCGGCAGCGGGACGTCCACGCAGACGCGGGCCACGGGGAGCTGCTCCGCCTGCCGCCGCGCCGGTCGCGGCCGGCTCCGGCCGCGCTCGCGGGTCGTCACACGGGCATTGTGCCCGCTGGTCGCGGTCAGGCCCCCGCGGCCGACTTCAGGTCGGCGACCCGGTCGGTCCGCTCCCAGGTCAGGTCCGGCAGCTCCCGGCCGAAGTGGCCGTACGCCGCGGTCTGCTGGTAGATCGGACGGAGCAGGTCCAGATCGCGGATGATCGCGGCCGGGCGGAGGTCGAACACCTCGCCGATCGCCTTCTCGATCCGCTCCACCGGCACGTTCTCGGTGCCGAACGTCTCCACGAACAGGCTCACCGGGTGCGCCTTGCCGATCGCGTACGCCACCTGCGCCTCGCACCGCTCGGCCAGCCCGGCGGCGACCACGTTCTTGGCGACCCAGCGCATCGCGTACGCCGCGGAGCGGTCCACCTTGGACGGGTCCTTGCCGGAGAACGCGCCGCCACCGTGCCGGGCGTACCCGCCGTAGGTGTCCACAATGATCTTGCGACCGGTGAGCCCGGCATCACCCATCGGCCCGCCGATCTCGAACCGACCGGTCGGGTTGACCAGCAGCCGGTATCCGTCCACGTCCAGCCCGAGGCCCTCCACCTCCGGCGCGATCACGTGCTCGCGCACGTCGGGGGTGAGCAGCGAGTCCAGGGAGATGTCCGGCGCGTGCTGGCTGGACACCACCACGGTGTTGAGCCGGACCGGCTTGAGGCCGTCGTACTCGATGGTCACCTGGGTCTTGCCGTCCGGGCGCAGGTACGGGATGGTGCCGTCCTTGCGCACCGCGGCCAGCCGGCGGGCCAGCCGGTGCGCCAGCGCGATCGGCAGCGGCATCAGCTCCGGCGTCTCGGAGCAGGCGAAGCCGAACATCATGCCCTGGTCGCCGGCGCCCTGGGCGTCCAGCAGGTGGTCCGACTCGCCGGTGCGCAGTTCGATCGCGCTGTCCACACCCTGGGCGATGTCCGGCGACTGCGAGCCGATCGAGACGCTCACGCCGCAGGAGGCGCCGTCGAAGCCCTTCTTGGAGGAGTCGTACCCGATGCGGAGGATGGTGTCGCGGACGATCGCCGGGATGTCCGCGTACGCCTTGGTGGTCACCTCGCCCGCCACGTGCACCTGCCCGGTGGTGATCAGCGTCTCCACCGCGACCCGGCTGCGCGGATCCTCCGCGAGCAACGCGTCGAGAATGCCGTCGCTGATCTGGTCAGCGATCTTGTCTGGGTGCCCCTCCGTGACCGACTCGGAGGTGAAAAGGCGGCGTGCCACGGCGCTCCTCACGTCTGTGCATCAGTGATCCGTTGTCACAAGGTCTCCCGCGGCAGTGTAACCGTCACTGCCCATGCGGTCCCCGCGCCTGAACAAGATCCGGCCGAACGGTCTCATGCGATCAACGGTGATTCGACAGTAGCGTGCGGCCGGCGGACGCGCTCAGCGGAGCCGGGAAACCACCAGATCCCAGACCGCGTCGGCCAGGTCCTCCTTGGGTGTGTCGGTGAGCTCCAGCAGCGTGGCGCCGTCGGCGCCGAAGACGGTCACCGAGTTCTCCTCGGTCCCGAACGCCTTCGTCGGGCCGACCTCGTTCAGGACGATCAGGTCGGCGCGCTTGCGGGCCAGCTTGTCCATGGCGTTGGCCCGCCCGTCGTGCGTCTCCGCGGCGAACGCCACCAGCAGCTGGCCCGGCGGCTTGCGGGCGCCCAGCTCGGCGGCGATATCGGGGGTGGCGACCAGGTCGAGCGTGAGCCGCGGCTCCGTGCCGGCCTTCTTGATCTTGGTGCTGGAGTAGCTGGCCGGCCGGAAGTCGGCGGGTGCGGCGGCCATCACGACGGCGTCGGCGCCGGACGCGGCGTCGAGGGTGGCCTTGCGCAGCTCCTCGGTCGTGCCCACCCGGATCACGTCCACCCCGGCCGGGTCGGGCAGGCCCACGTTGGCGGCGACCAAGGTGACCCGGGCGCCGCGGGCGGCGGCGACCCGGGCGAACGCGTAACCCTGCTTGCCCGACGACCGGTTGCCGAGGAACCGGACCGGGTCGAGCGGCTCGCGCGTGCCGCCGGCGGTGACGACCACGTACCGGCCGGCGAGGTCGGCGACGAGCGGACCGGCCGCCGTGCCCGCCTGGTCGGCGCCGCCGGCCCGGGCACCGGCCTCGGCCCTGATGAGCACGCGGCGGGCCACCGCGAAGATCTCCGCCGGGTCCGGCAGCCGCCCCTTACCGGTGTCCACCCCGGTGAGCCGGCCGCTCGCCGGCTCCAGCACGATCGCGCCGCGCCGGCGGAGGGTGGCGACGTTCGCCACCGTCGCCGGGTGCTGCCACATCTCGGTGTGCATCGCGGGCGCGTACACGATCGGGCAGCGCGCGGTGAGCAGTGTGTTGGTGAGCAGGTCGTCGGCGCGGCCGTGGGCGGCCTTGGCGAGCAAGTCGGCCGTGGCCGGTGCGACCACCACGAGCGAGGCCTCGCGGCCCAGCCGGACGTGCGGCACCTCGTGCGCGTCGGCCCACACCTGGTCGGCCACCGGCTGGCCGGACAGCGCCGCCCAGGTGGGCTCGCCCACGAACCGCAGGGCGGCCGCGGTCGGCACGACGCGGACCTGATGCCCGGACTCGGTGAACAGGCGCAGCAGCTCGCACGCCTTGTACGCGGCGATCCCGCCGCTGACGCCCAAGACGATCACACCGGCATTATCCCGGAGGACCGTCGATCGGCCGCCGCCGCCCGCAATGGAACGCTGAACGCACTCAAGGCGCCCTGCCTGCGTGCTCAGCGCCGGGCCGTCGCGACCGGTGCGTCGAGGAAAGGCGGAACGCCTGCGGCGCCAACGCGGGCCAATCGCGGCCGCGCCAGCCGCTTCAGGTGTCGGTGGGCTCCGCGGTCAGCAGGCCCGCGTTGATCTCCCGCAGGGCGATGGACAGCGGCTTCTCCTGCGGGGTGGTCTCCACCAGCGGCCCGACGTACTCCAGCAGGCCCTCGCCGAGCTGGCTGTAGTACGCGTTCACCTGGCGCGCCCGCTTCGCCGCGAAGATCACAAGCGCGTACTTGGAGGAGGTCCTCTCCAGCAGATCGTCGATGGGCGGGTTGGTGATGCCCTCGGGGTTGGCGACTGTTCCGGCCACGGTGTCCTGCGTCCTAATTGCGTCGATGGTGTGCGGGGGTCAATAACGGTGAACCGAGCAATCCTACCAGCTCGTCCGCGGCACGTTCCACGTAGTCGTTGACCACTGTCACATCGAACTCCGGCTCGGCGGCGAGCTCCTCGTCGGCATGCTCCAGCCGGCGCCGGACCGTCTCTTCGTCCTCGGTGCCCCGGCCGATCAGCCGCCGTTTCAGCTCCTCAGGGCTGGGCGGGGCGAGAAAGACCAGCAGCGCATCCGGCATGGCCTGGCGTACCTGCCGGGCCCCCTGCAGGTCGATCTTGAGCAGCACCGGGATGCCGGCGGCGAGCCGGGCCTCCACCGGGGCGCGCGGCGTCCCGTACAGGTTCCCGGCGAACTCGGCCCACTCCAGCAGCTGGCCGCTGGCGACCATCCGCTCGAACTCGGGCCGGCTGACAAAGGTGTAGTGCACCCCGTCAACCTCGTAGTCACGCTTGGGGCGGGTGGTGACCGAGACCGACAGCCACACCCACGGCGAGCGCGCCCGGATCAGCTCGATCACGCTGTCCTTGCCGACCCCGGAGGGGCCGGAGAGGACAACGAGCCGGGCTGCCGGGCGCGCGTCGTCTTCCATGCTCACTGCTTGTTTCTACCCTGAGTCAGCTTCCCACCGCTCAGTCCGCAGCAAACTCACCAAGCAGTGCCTTTCGCTGCTGCTCGCCCAGGCCGCGCAAGCGGCGGCTCTCGGCGATCTTCAGCTTCTCCATGATCTGCGTTGCCCGGATCTTGCCGATGCCGGGCATCGCCTGCAGGACGGCCGAGACCTTCAGCTTGCCGACGACGTCGTCGGTCTCGGCCCGGTCAAGCACGGCCGCCAGAGTCGTCTTGCCCTGCTTGAGCTGCTCCTTCAGCTCAGCACGGGCCTTGCGGATCTCCGCGGCCTTCTCCAGCGCTGCGGCTCGCTGTTCGGGGCTCAGTGACGGGAGCGGCACCAGTTCTCCTCAGGTCCCTCTCGGTCGGCGTGGGGGTCACACCGACCCTAGTCGTTGTGCATCGATCTTCTGTTACTGATCTACTTCCGGCCTGGTCGGCCGGGCGCCTAGCCGTGAAACGTGGTCGACTCTAACTCGACACTCGTCAACCACGGTGCAGCGGATCCAGCGCGGGAAACCTAACCGCCGAGAGCATTTTCGGCAATGCCGCCACGCCACCGGAAGCACAAAATGGATCAACCCAACGCGGTGAGGACCGCCGCGCAGGCGTCCCGGGCCCGCCCCGCGGCGTCCCGCAAGGCGGTCACGTCAGGGCCCTCCGCGAGGACGTCTCGGGAATACGAGGGCAGGATTGCCGAGGGGTCGGCGCCGACGAGACCGGTGAGGTCGGCCGGCCGGCCGCCCTGGGCGCCCATCCCGGGTACCAGGATCGGTCCGCCCAGCCGGGATAGATCATGGCCGCTACCGCCGACCGTCGCCCCGATCACCGCGCCGACGCTGCCCAGCGGCCGCGCACCCCGGTTGAGCTGGGCAATCCCGTCCAGCACGGCCTGCGCCACGGTCCGTCCGTCGGCCCCGCGGGCCAGCTGCACGCTGGCACCCTCCGGGTTGGAGGTCAACGCCAGGACGAACACGCCGCAGCCGTGGGCGCGCGCAGTGTCCACCATCGGCGCCAGGGAACCCAGCCCCAGGTACGGGCTGGCGGTGAGCGCGTCGACGTAGAGCGGGCTGGCTGGGTCGAGGTACGCCGAGGCGTACGCGGCCACCGTCGATCCGATATCCCCGCGCTTCACATCGAGCAGGACGAGCGTTCCACGATCTTTGAACTGTCGGATAGTGGACTCAAGGACGGCTATCCCGCGGGAACCGAACCGTTCGAAGAAGGCCGACTGCGGCTTCACCACGGCCACCCGCCCGGCGAAGGCCTCCACCGCGATCTCGCAGAACCGGGCCAGCCCGACTACGTCCACGCCGAGCCCCCACCGGGCGAGCAGGGCGTCATGCGGGTCGATGCCCACGCACAGGGGGCCGTGCTCGGCCAGCGCGCGGTGTACTCGGATACCGAACGGCTCCATGCGGGTCCCCTCTCCGGGTGGCCGTCAGCCGGCTCGGGCCGCGGCCACCATCGCTGTCGTGATTTGCGTCACATCATCCTCGGTCGCGACGTACGGTGGCATGGCGTAGACCAGATCCCGGAACGGGCGCAGCCACACGCCAGACTCGACGGCCGCCCGGGTCGCCGCCGGCACGTCCACCGGGTGGTCCAACTGCACCACGCCGATCGCGCCGAGCACCCGTACGTCGGCGATGCCCGGCCGCCCCGCCAGGCCGGCCAGGCCGTCCCGCAGCCCGGCCTCGATCCGTTTCACCTCGCCCGCCCAGTCGCGCTGCCGCAGCAGCCCGATGGAGGCGTTCGCGACCGCACAGGCCAGCGGGTTGCCCATGAAAGTGGGGCCGTGCGCCAGCACCGGCACCGCACCGGCGGAGATGCCCGACGCCACCTCGGCGGTACACAGCGTCGCCGCCATGCTGAGGTAGCCGCCGGTGAGCGCCTTGCCCACGCACATCACGTCCGGGCTGACCCCGGCGTGTTCGGCGGCGAAGAACGCTCCGGTCCGGCCGAACCCGGTGGCGATCTCGTCGAAGATCAGCAAAACGCCGTGATCCCGGGTCAGCTGGCGCAGCGCCCGCAGGTACGCCGGGCTGTGGAAGGTCATGCCGCCGGCGCCCTGCACCACGGGCTCCACGATCACCGCGGCCAGCTCGCCGGCGTGCCGCTCGATCACGGTCGCCAGGTGCTCCAGGTAGGACGGATCCGGTTCGGCGGCAAAGCCGGCCGGTGGCGCGTCCGCGAAGACCTGCCTGGGCAGCACGTCGGTCCACAGGTGGTGCATCCCGCCGTCCGGATCGCACACGCTCATCGGGTGGAAGGTGTCGCCGTGGTAGCCGCCGCGCCAGGTGGCGAGCCGGCGCTTGCCCGGCCGGCCCAGGGAGCGCCAGTACTGCAGGCACATCTTGATCGCGACCTCGACGCTGACCGAACCGGAGTCGCAGAGGAAGACGTGCCGCAGTGGCTCGGGGGTGAGCTCGACCAGGGTCGCGGCGAGCCGGATCGCCGGCTCGTGGGTGAGGCCGCCGAACATGACGTGGCTCATCCGAGCGAGCTGGTCGCGCACCGCCTCGTCGAGCACCGGATGCCGGTACCCGTGGATCGCCGCCCACCACGAGGACATCCCGTCGACCAGCTCGCGCCCGTCGCGAAGCCGGATGCGGGTGCCGCTGGCCGACTCGACCAGGTACGGCGGATGGGTGCCGGGCATCGGCCCGTACGGGTGCCACACGTGCTCGCGGTCGAGGTCCAGCAGCTCCTGACTCATGCCACGCTCCGGCTGATCGCCCGCACCAGGGCCGGCCCGCGGTAGATGAAGCCGGTGTAGAGCTGCACCAGGCTGGCGCCGGCGTCGAACATCCGGTCCGCGTCGTCCGGGTCCATGATCCCGCCGACGCCGATCACCGGCAGCTGGGACCGCTGGCACACGAACGCCACCACCTCCCGGGCCCGTGCGGCCAGCGGGCGCCCGGACAGGCCGCCCGCCTCGGCGGCGGCGGGACCGTCGACACCCTCGCGGCGGAGCGTGGTGTTGGTGGCGATGATGCCCGCCGCCCCCTGGTCGGCGCAGACCTGCAGCACCTCCCCGATCGCATGGTCGGTCAGGTCCGGCGCGATCTTCACCAGGACCGGGGTGGCGCCGGCCTCGGCCCGCAGCGCGCCGAGCAGGGCCGCCAGGTGATCGCGGTCCTGCAGCGACCGCAGGCCCGGCGTGTTCGGCGACGAGACGTTCACGGCTACGTAGTCGGCGTGCGCGCGCAGCAGCCGCAGCGAGGCGAGGTAGTCCTCGACCGCCTCGTCCAGGGGCGTGATCTTGGACTTGCCGAGGCTGATGCCGAGCGGCACGCCCAGCGGGGGCAGCGCCCGCAGCCGATCGGCCAGCGCCGCTGCGCCGGCGTTGTTGAAGCCCATCCGGTTGATGACCGCCTCGTCCGCCGGCAACCGGAACAGCCGCGGCCGCGGGTTGCCCGGCTGGGCGTACCGGGTGACCGTGCCGACCTCGACGAAGCCGAAGCCGAGCGCGGGCCAGGCGGGCAGCGCAGCCGCGTCTTTGTCCAGCCCGGCGGCGAGGCCGACCGGGTTGGGGAAGCGGATGCCGAACACGGTTCGCGGTGCCGCCACCGCGTACCGGCGGCGCAGCGCGGCCAGTAGGGCCGGGTGCCGGGACAGGGCGGCCAGGCGGCGCAGGGTCCACGCGTGGGCGGCTTCGGGGTCCCCGCCGCCGATGCGGAACAGCGCCCGCCGCACCAGCCCCGTGTAGACCGCGCTCACGCCACCCCTTCACTCGGCGATCTTGCAGTTGTGTCCCCCGAAATATCCGACATTGGCGTTATTTCGGGGTGCACAACTGCCAGATCGCGGGAGGGGTGGTGGGCGCGGAGGGCGGCGTGCAGCTCCTGCAGCGGGCGGACCGAGATCTCGCCGCGGACCAGAGCCTCGATGCCCATCACCGCGGCCGCCGCCCCGGGCACCGTGGTGACGCACGGGATGTCCGCGGTCACCGCGGCGCTGCGGATCTCGTACCCGTCCAGCCGCGCGCTCGCCCCCGAGCCCTGCGGCGTGTTGACCACCAGGCTCACCTCGCCCGACGCGATCAGCGAGACCGCGTGCCGCGCGCCGGGCACCTCGTAGTGCTTGCCCACCACCTCACACTCGATACCGTGCCGGCGCAGCACCTCACCGGTGCCGGCGGTGGCGATGATCTTGAAGCCGAGGTCGGCGAGGCGCTTGACCGGGAAGATCATGCTGCGCTTGTCGCGGTTGGCCACCGAGACGAACACCTTCCCCGCGGTCGGCAGCGAGCCGTACGCCGCCGCCTGCGACTTGGCGAACGCCTGGCCGAAGCCGGCGTCGATGCCCATCACCTCGCCGGTGGACTTCATCTCCGGCCCGAGCAGCGAGTCCAGGCCCTTGCCGGCCAGGGTGCGGAACCGCTTGAACGGCAGCACCGCCTCCTTGACCGCGATCGGCGCACCGGCCGGCAGCGACCCGCCGTCGCCGCTGGGCGGCAGCAGCCCCTCGGCCCGCAGCGACGCGATGCTCGCCCCGAGCATGATCCGCGCAGCCGCCTTGGCCAGCGGCACCGCGGTCGCCTTGGAGACGAACGGCACGGTCCGCGAGGCGCGCGGATTCGCCTCCAGCACGTACAGGGCGTCGTCCTTGAGGGCGTACTGCACGTTGAGCAGCCCGCGCACGCCGATCCCGTGGGCGATCTTCTCGGTGTACGCGCGCACCCTGGCGATGTCCGCCGAGGCGAGCGTGATCGGCGGCAGCGCGCAGGCCGAGTCGCCGGAGTGGATGCCGGCCTCCTCGATGTGCTCCATGATCCCGCCGAGGTAGACCTCGCCCTGCTCGTCGCGCAGCGCGTCCACGTCGATCTCGATCGCGTCGTCGAGGAACCGGTCGACCAGCACCGGATGCTCTGGAGAGATGTCGGTGGCCCGGCCGATGTAGTCGCGCAGCGTCGGCTCGTCGTACACGATCTCCATGCCGCGCCCGCCGAGCACGTAGGACGGGCGCACGAGCACCGGGTAGCCGAGCTCGTCGGCGATCGCCTTCGCCTCGGCGAAGCTGGTCGCGGTGCCGTGGGCCGGGGCGAGCAGCCCCTCGCGGGCCAGCAGCGCGCCGAAGGCGCCGCGGTCCTCGGCGAGGTGGATGGACTCCGGCGGGGTTCCCACGATCGGCACGCCGGCGTCCTTGAGCCGCTGCGCCAGGCCGAGCGGGGTCTGGCCGCCCAGCTGCACGATCACGCCGACCACGCCGGGGCCGCCGGCGGCCAGGCCCGAGGAGTGCTCGGCATGCCAGACCTCCAGCACGTCCTCGAAGGTGAGCGGCTCGAAGTAGAGCCGGTCGGCGGTGTCGTAGTCGGTGGAGACCGTCTCCGGGTTGCAGTTGACCATCACGGTCTCGTAGCCCGCCTCGCGCAGCGCCTGGACCGCGTGCACGCAGGAGTAGTCGAACTCGATGCCCTGGCCGATCCGGTTCGGCCCGGAGCCGAGGATCATCACCTTCGGCCGCGCCGACGGCTCGACCTCGGTCTCCTCCTCGTAGGACGAGTAGTGGTACGGCGTCTGCGCGGCGAACTCCGCGGCGCAGGTGTCCACGGTCTTGTAGACCGGGCGCAGGCCCAGCCGGTGCCGCAGCGCGCGTACCCCGTCCTCACCGGCGAGCTCGGGGCGCAGCGCGGCGATCTGCCGGTCGGAGAGGCCGGCCCGCTTGGCCCGGCGCAGCAGGGGCTCGTCGAGCACCGGAGCCGCCACGATCTGCGCGCGCAGCTCCACCAACCCGGCGATCTGGTCCAGGAACCACGGGTCGTACCCGCTGGCCTCGCTGACCGCCTGGATCGGGTACCCCTGACGCAGCGCCCGCTCGGCGGTGTAGAGCCGGCCGTCGTGCGGTGTGCGCAGCGCCTCCAGCGGGTCGCCGTCCGGGTCGGGCCCGGTCCAGAAGCCGGCGGCCTTCGTCTCCATCGAGCGCATCGCCTTGTTCAGCGCCTCGGCGAAGTTGCGGCCCAGGCTCATCGCCTCGCCGACCGACTTCATCGTGGTGGTCAGCTCCGGGTCGGCGGCCGGGAACTTCTCGAAGGCGAACCGGGGCACCTTCACCACGACGTAGTCCAGCGCCGGCTCGAAGGCGGCCGGCGTGCGCAGGGTGATGTCGTTCGGGATCTCGTCCAGCGTGTACCCGATGGCGAGCTTCGCGGCGATCTTGGCGATCGGGAAGCCGGTCGCCTTGGAGGCGAGCGCGGACGAGCGGGACACCCGCGGGTTCATCTCGATCACCACCAGCCGGCCGGTGCGCGGGTGCACCGCGAACTGGATGTTGCAGCCTCCGGTGTCCACCCCGACCTCGCGGAGTACCGCGATGCCGAGGTCGCGCATCCGCTGGTACTCCCGGTCGGTCAGGGTCATCGCCGGGGCCACCGTGACGCTGTCGCCGGTGTGCACGCCCATCGGGTCGACGTTCTCGATGGAGCAGACGACCACCACGTTGTCGTGCCGGTCGCGCATCAGCTCCAGCTCGTACTCCTTCCAGCCGAGCACGCTCTCCTCGATGAGCACCTCGTGCACGGGCGAGGCGGCGAGCCCGGCGCCGGCCATCCGCTCCAGGTCCTCGCTGGTGTGCGCCATGCCGGAGCCCAGCCCGCCCATGGTGAACGACGGGCGGACCACCACCGGCAGCCCGAGCTCGGCGACGGTCGAGCGGACCTCCGCCATCGACCGGCAGACCGCGGAGCGGGGCACCAGGTCGGTACCGCCGCCCGGGCTGGTCAGGCCGGCGCGAGCGCCCGCCCGCGCCACGATCTCCTTGAACAGCTGGCGGTCCTCACCCCGCCGGATCGCCTCGATGTTGGCGCCGATCAGGCGCACCCCGTACTTGTCCAGGACACCCGACTCGTGCAGGGCGACCGCGGTGTTCAGCGCGGTCTGCCCGCCCAGCGTGGCGAGCAGAGCGTCCGGGCGCTCCCGGGCGATGACCTTCTCCACGAAGTCCGGCGTGATCGGCTCCACGTAGGTGGCGTCGGCGAACTCCGGGTCCGTCATGATCGTGGCGGGGTTGGAGTTGACCAGGCTGACCCGCAGCCCTTCGGCCCGCAGCACCCGGCAGGCCTGGGTGCCGGAGTAGTCGAACTCGCAGGCCTGCCCGATGACGATCGGCCCCGACCCGATCACCAGCACGTGGTTGATGTCCGTGCGCCTAGGCATGGCCGCCCCCGTCGGTGGACCCCGCACCGTGCCCGGCGGCCTGTTCGGCGAGCCGCACGAACTGGTCGAAGAGGTAGTCGGCGTCGTGCGTGCCGGCCGCCGCCTCCGGGTGGTACTGCACGGTGAACGCCGGCACGTCCCGGCAGCGCAGCCCCTCCACGACCTTGTCGTTGAGGCAGACGTGGCTCACCTCGACCGCCCCGAACTCGGTCTCGGAGAAGGCGGGCGCCGCGACCGCGAAGCCGTGGTTGTGCGAGGTGATCTCCACCTTGCCGGTGGCCAGATCCTGCACCGGCTGGTTGATGCCGCGGTGGCCGTACCCCAGCTTGTAGGTGCCGAAGCCGAGCGCCCGGCCGAGGATCTGGCTGCCGAAGCAGATGCCGAACAGCGGCACCCGCCGGCGCATCACCTCCCTGGCCACGCCCACCGCGTGGTCGGCGGTGGCCGGGTCGCCCGGGCCGGGCGAGAAGAACACCGCGTCCGGGTTGACCGCGGCCACGTCGTCGAACGTGGCGGACGCCGGCAGCACGTGCGTGGTGACCCCGCGGGCGGCCAGCCGGCGGGGCACGTTGCGCTTGATACCGAAGTCCAGCGCCGCCACGGTCAGCCGGTGCTCCCCCTCCGCGGCCACGGTGTACGCCCGGGGGGTGGTCACCTCGGCGGAGAGGTCGGCGCCGACCATCGGCGGCGCCTGGAGGACCCGCGCGTGCAGCGCGGCCGGGTCGAGGTCCACGCTGGACACGCCGACCCGCATCGCGCCCCGCTCGCGCAGGTGCCGGGTCAGCGCCCGGGTGTCGATGCCGGCGATGCCGACCACGCCCTCGTCCCGCAGCCGCTCCTCGAGCTCCCCGGTGGCCCGCCAGTTGGAGGCCAGCCGGGCGGGGTCGCGGACCACGTAACCGGCGACCCAGATCCGGTCCGACTCGTCGTCCTCGCCGTTGACCCCGGTGTTGCCGATGTGCGGGGCGGTCTGCACCACGACCTGGCGGTGGTACGACGGGTCGGTCAGCGTCTCCTGGTAGCCGGTCATCGCGGTGGCGAAGACCGCCTCCCCGAAGGTCTCCCCCACCGCGCCGAAGGCCTCCCCGCGGAACGTCCGGCCGTCCTCGAGGACCAGGATCGCCGGCCGGCTCACCGCAGCGCCTTCCCGTCCAGCACCGTGGGCGCCCCCCGCAGGAAGGTGGCCACCACACGGGCCGGCAGCGTCATCCCGGCGTACGGGGTGTTCCGGCTCCGGCTGGCCAGCTCCGCCGGGTCCACCGTCCACCGGGCGGCCGGGTCGACCAGGGTCAGGTTCGCCGGCGCCCCGGCCACCAGGTCCTGCCCGTGCCCGGACAGCCCGGCGATGCGGGCGGGCGTACGGGACATCCGCTCGGCGATCAGGTCCCACCGCGGGCCCAGCACCTCGACCACGATGGACAGCGCGGTCTCCAGGCCGAGCATGCCGGGCCGGGCGTACGCCCACTCGCACTCCTTGTCCTCCACCGCGTGCGGCGCGTGGTCGGTGGCGACCGCGTCGATGACCCCCTCGGCCAACGCGGCGCGCAGCGCGGCCGTGTCGGCGGCGGTCCGCAGTGGCGGATTGACCTTGAACACCGGGTCGTATCCGGTCGCCCGCTCGTCGGTGAGCAGCAGGTGGTGCGGACAGACCTCCGCGGTCACCCGGATGCCCCGGGCCTTGGCCCAGCGCAGAATCTCCACGCTCCCCGCGGACGACACGTGGCAGACGTGCAGCCGGCTGTCCACGTGCTCGGCGAGCAGCACGTCCCGGGCGATGATCGCCTCCTCGGCCACCGCCGGCCAGCCGGCCAGGCCGAGCCGGGTCGCCACCTCGCCCTCGTGCATCTGGGCGCCCTCGGTCAGCCGGGGCTCCTCGGCGTGCTGCGCGATCACCCCGTCGAACGCCTTGACGTACTCCAGCGCGCGGCGCATCAGCCGCGGGTCGGCCACGCAGTGCCCGTCGTCGGAGAAGATCCGCACCGCCGCCGCGGAACTGGCCATCGCGCCCAGCTCGGCCAGCCGCTCGCCGCGCAGGCCCACGGTGACCGCGCCGACCGGCTGCACATCGACCAGGCCGGCCTCGCGGCCGAGCCGGTAGACCTGCTCGACCACGCCGGCGGTGTCGGCCACCGGGTCCGTGTTGGCCATCGCGCAGACCGCGGTGTACCCGCCCAGCGCCGCCGCGCGGCTGCCGGTCTCGACCGTCTCGGCGTCTTCCCGGCCGGGCTCGCGCAGGTGGGTGTGCAGGTCGACCAGGCCGGGCAGGGCGACCAGCCCGTCCGCGTCCACCAGCTGCGCGCCGCGCGCGTCCAGTCCGGTGCCGACCTCGGCGATGACGCCGTCGCGCAGCAGCAGGTCGGCCGGCTCGCCGCCGAGCACGCGCACGCCCTTGATCAGGTACTGGGTCACGACGGCTTCCCTCCGAGCAGCAGGTACAGCACGGCCATCCGCACCGAGACGCCGTTGGCGACCTGTTCGACGATGGTGGAGCGGGCCGAGTCGGCGACCTCCGGGGCGATCTCCATGCCCCGGTTCATCGGCCCGGGGTGCATCACCAGCGCGTGCTCGGGCAGCCGGCGCATCCGCGGCCCGTCCAGCCCGTACCGGCGGGCGTACTCGCGGGCAGAGGGGAAGAACGAGTCGGTCATCCGCTCCCGCTGCACCCGCAGCATCATCACCACGTCCGCGTCGGGCAGCACCGCATCCAGGTCGTAGCTGACGCTGATGCCGGGCACCAAAGCGGTGGCGATGTCCACCGGCAGCAGGGTGGGCGGGCCGACCAGGGTGACCTTCGCCCCCAGCGTGGACAGCAGCAGCACGTTGGACCGGGCCACCCGGCTGTGCAGCACGTCTCCGACGATCACCACGTGCAGCCCGGCGACGCGGCCGAGCCGGGCCCGCATGGTGTACGCGTCGAGCAGCGCCTGCGTCGGGTGCTCGTGGGTGCCGTCGCCGGCGTTGAGCACCGACCCGTCCACCCAGCCGGCGAGCCGGTGCGGCGCGCCCGCGGCAGGGTGGCGGACCACCACCGCGTCGGCACCCATCGCCTGCAGGGTGAGCGCGGTGTCCTTGAGGCTCTCGCCCTTGGAGACGCTGGACCCCTTGGCCGAGAAGTTGATCACGTCGGCGGAGAGCCGCTTCGCCGCCGCCTCGAAGGAGATGCGGGTTCGGGTGGAGTCCTCGTAGAACAGGTTCACCACGGTCCGGCCGCGCAGGGTGGGCAGCTTCTTCACCTGGTGGCCGGCGAGGTTGGCCATCTCCTGCGCGGTGTCCAGGATCATCGTCGCGGTCGCCGCGTCCAGGTCGGCCGCGGACAGCAGGTGACGCGTCATCGGCGATCACGCCCCGATCCACCTTCGCGTCCCGCCTGTCCGCCCCGGAGCTGGACCTCGTCGGCGCCGTCGGTCTCGGCGAGCAGCACCCGGACGGTCTCGGTCAGCGCGGTGGGGATGTTCTTGCCCACGTAGTCGGCGCGGATCGGCAGCTCCCGGTGGCCGCGGTCGACGAGCACCGCGAGCTGCACCGCGCGGGGCCGACCCAGATCCTGCAGCGCGTCCAGCGCGGCCCGCACGGTGCGGCCGGAGAAGAGCACGTCGTCGACGAGGATCACCTGCCGGCCGTCGATGCCGCCCGGGGGCGGTTCGGTGCGGCCCAGCGCGCGGGCGGCGCGCAGCCGCAGGTCGTCGCGGTAGAGGGTGACGTCGAGGGTGCCGGTGGGCACGCGCACGCCCTCGAAGGTGTGGATGCGGTCGGCGAGCCGGCGGGCCAGTGGCACGCCTCGGGTGGGAATGCCGAGCAGCACCACGTCGGTCGCGCCGTCGGTCTTCTCGAGGATCTGGTGGGCGATCCGGTCGACGATGCGCTGCAGGTCGGTGCTGGAGAGGATGGTCTTGCCGGACGGTGTGGCCGGCTGGTCCGGGCTCGGTCCGGCCGACGCGGCCGCCGGGCCCAGGCGGGCCGGCGACGCCGGCTCCTGCCGCGGGGCAGCCTGTGGGTAGGCCAACGGAAGGACCTCCTTCCCCGCCTCACGGGACGGGTCGTTAAAGGACGTCTGGCTGGCTGAACGTTACCAGCGCGGGCGGCCGGCTCCCCGGCTGACCCGAGTGAACCGCGTCATGCACGGACTTTCGATGAGGACAAAACGAACATAAGGCAACAGAGAGGGGCAACGTCAAAGTAATCAACACTTGACCACGAGTCGGCCACCCCGTACCGTCACGCTCCGTAGCGATCGCTGGGGAGTGAACCCCGGGTACGACTGGGAGTGTTCCGAATGCCCTCTGAGTACGCCAAGTCCTTGGGCGCCCGCCTGCGCTCGATCCGCCAGCAGCAGGGACTCTCCCTGCAGGGGGTGGAGGAGAAGTCGAACGGACGCTGGAAGGCCGTCGTGGTCGGCTCGTACGAGCGCGGCGACCGGGCGGTGACCGTGTCCCGCCTCGCCGAGCTCGCCGACTTCTACCGGGTGCCGGTCGCCGAGCTGCTGCCCGACGGCAGCGGGGTCCGGCACGAGCCCACCAGCAAGATCGTCCTCGACCTGGAGAAGCTCTACGACCAGGCCGCCGAGGACCTGGCCTACGTCGCCCGGTACGCCCGCGCGATCCAGCAGCAGCGCGGCGACTACAACGGGCGGGTGCTGTCCATCCGCGCGCAGGACCTGCAGGCGCTCGCCATCGTCTACGACTCGTCGCCGTCCGGCCTCATCGAGCGGCTCAACGAGCACGGCGTGCTGCTCACCAGCGACCCGCGCGCCCTGTTCGCCTCCTGACCCTCTCCCCGACCCTCCCGTTGATCATGAGGTAAGGGGCGGCACGCCGTTCACCTCATGATCAACGGGAAAATCGGTTGGCGGTGGCGGGCCACGAAGCCTAGCTTCCCGGGCATGGCAGCCATGATGGCGGTCTTCCGTGGCCGCGCCCGGGCGACGCCGTGCCGCCCCGGCCCGCACCGCGCCGGCTCGCACCGCGCCGGCCCGCACCCGGTCGCCGAACCCGCCCGGGGCCCACGCGCTCGCTGATCACGTCGCCGCCCGCCTGGTGCGGCAGTCTTCCGTCCAGCCCGGCGACCTCGTCCTTGACCTCGGGGCCGGCGACGGGGCGCTCACCGTGCCGCTCGCCCGCACCGGTGCCCGCGTCATCGCCGTGGAGCGGGACGGCCGCGCCGTCCGGCGGCTCGCCGCGCGGGTCGCCGGATACCCCAACGTCACCGTCGTGGCCGGCGATGTGCTCGGCGTGCCGCTCCCCCGCCGGCCGTACGCGGTGGTGGCCAACATCCCGTTCAGCGTCACCACCGCCCTGCTGCGGCGCCTGCTGGACTCCCCACTGGCCGCGGCCGACCTGGTCGTCGAATACGGAGCCGGGCGCCTGTTCACCGCCGCCCGGCCCGGACGGGCCGAGGTGCTGGCCTGGCAGGCCACCTTCCAGCTGACCCACGGCGCAACCCTGCCGGCCAGCTGCTTCCGGCCGCCGCCCGCGGTGGACGCGCTCGTGCTGCGGATGCGCCGCCGCCCGCAGCCGCCGCCGGCCGGCCTCACCAGCCTGCTGCGCCGCGCGTACCGCACCCGGACCGCCCCGATCGGGCGGGTGGTCGGCCGGGCCGCGGCCCGCCAGGCCGGCATCGACCCCCACCTGCCGGTCACCTACCTCACCGCCCAGGACTGGCTCAGCCTGGCTCGGCGGTGAGTCGCGACGATTCAGGGGTGAACAGCGGTGGCCGAGGAGCGGATCCGCAGCTACGGGGTGGCGAACTCGGCGATGCGGGCGAGCACGCCGTTGAGGAACCGCGGTGAGTCCTCAGTGGAGAGTTGGCGGGCCAGCTCCACCGCCTCGGTGATCGCCACCGGCGGGTCGATCTCGTCGACATAGAGCAACTCGAAGACGGCGATCCGGGCGAGGTTGCGGTCCACCGGCGGCATCCGCTCCAGCGTCCAACCCTCGGCGTAGCTGCCGATCAGCTCGTCGATCCGGTCGCGGTGCTCCGCCACGCCCTCCACCAGCCGGATCGCGTAACCCAGGTGCTCCGGGTGCGGCCGCTCCAGCCGCTGGACGTACTCCCGCAGCGCGTCCGGCACCGGTATGCCGCGCAGGTCCGCCTCGTACAGCACGTCCAGGGCCCGTTTGCGCGCCTTGCGGCGCGCGGTCATCGCCTGCTTCGGCGCCTCCGCCATGGTCTGCGACGGATCAGGCGCGGCCGAGGTAGCGGCCGTCGCGGGTGTCCACCTTGATCTTCTCGCCCGTGGTGATGAACAGCGGCACCTGAACCGTCGCACCGGTCTGCACCGTGGCCGGCTTCGTGCCACCGGTGGACCGGTCACCCTGCAGGCCCGGCTCGGTGTACGTGACCTCCAGCACCACGCTGGCGGGCAGCTCCACGTAGAGCGGCACCCCCTCGTGCGTGGCGACGGTCACCTCCGCCTCCGGCAGCAGGTAGTTCGCCGCCTCGCCGACCGTGCCGCGGGGGACGTGGATCTGGTCGTAGGTCTCCAGGTCCATGAAGATGAAGTCCTCGCCGTCGGCGTACAGGTACTGCATCGGCCGCTTGTCGACGGTGGCGGTGTCCACTT
Organism: Micromonosporaceae bacterium; assembly: GCA_019689695.1. Taxonomy (GTDB): domain Bacteria; phylum Actinomycetota; class Actinomycetes; order Mycobacteriales; family Micromonosporaceae; genus JADGHA01. The sequence continues at coordinate 18,034 of JADGHA010000006.1, forward strand.
TGGTGCCGGCGTTGAAGGTCTTGTCGACCACCTTGCCGGAGAGCACGTTCTTCAGCGTCGTCCGCACGAACGCGCCGCCCTTACCGGGCTTGACGTGCTGGAACTCCACGACGGACCACAGCTCGCCGTCGAGGTTGAGCACCATACCGTTCTTCAGGTCGTTCGTGGTCGCCATGGATCAAACAGCCTGCCTTGTCGGGTTGACGGAGAGTCAGCAAATACTACCTGGCCCGCCGGGCGAGGTGCTGCAGGGCCAGCCGGTAGCCGTCCACGCCGAGCCCGCAGATCACCCCGGTGGCGACCGCGGAGATCACCGAATGGTGCCGGAACTCCTCGCGGGCGTGGATGTTGGAGATGTGCACCTCCACCAGCGGGGCGCGCAGCATCGCGCAGGCGTCCCGCACCGCGTACGAGTAGTGCGACCACGCGCCCGGGTTGAGCACCACCGGGGTGGCCGAGTCGGCGGCCTCGTGCAGCCAGGCCAGCATCTCGTGCTCGCCGTCGGTCTGGCGCACCTCGACGTCCAGGCCGAGCTCCTTGCCCGTGCCCACGCACAGCTCGACCAGCTCGGCGTAGGAGGTCACCCCGTAGATGTCCACCTGCCGGGTGCCCAGCCGCCCCAGGTTCGGGCCGTTCAGCACGACGACGTCCATCAGCACACCTCCGCGTACGCCGAGCGCAGCAGCGGCTCGCCCGGGCTCTCCAGGATGGACGGCGCGGCGAGCCCGTCCAGCACCACGAAGCGCAGCCGATCGGCCCGCGCCTTCTTGTCCACCGCCATCGCGGCGCGCAGCCGCTCCCAGGCGTCCGCGCGGTAGGTTACCGGCAGCCCCAGGGCGGCCAGCACGCTGCGGTGCCGGTCGGCGGTGACGGCGTCCAGCCGGCCCGCCAGCCGGCCCAGCGCGGCGGCGAAGACGAGGCCGACCGAGACCGCATGGCCGTGCCGCCAGGCGTACCCCTCGACCTTCTCGATGGCGTGGCCGAGCGTGTGGCCGTAGTTGAGGATCTCCCGCAGCCCGGACTCGCGCAGATCCGCCGAGACGACCCGCGCCTTCACCCGCACCGCCCGCTCGACGAGCTCGCGCACGACGGGGCCGGCGGGGTCGGCGGCGGCCGCCGGATCCGCCTCGACCAGGTCCAGGATCGCCGGATCGGCGATGAAGCCGCACTTGACCACCTCGGCCAGGCCGGCGACCAGGTCGGCCCGCGGCAGCGTGTCCAGGGTGGTCAGGTCGGCGACGACCGCGGCGGGCGGGTGGAATGCGCCGACCAGGTTCTTGCCGGCCGCGGTGTTGACCCCGGTCTTGCCACCGACCGCGGCGTCCACCATGCCGAGCAGGCTGGTCGGCACCTGCACCACCGGCACGCCGCGCAGCCAGCACGCGGCGACGAAGCCGGCCAGGTCGGTCACCGCGCCACCGCCGACACCCACCACCGCGTCGGTGCGGGTGAAGCCGGCCGCGCCCAGCGCGTCCCAGCAGCGGGCTGCCACGTCGATGGTCTTGCCCGCCTCGGCGTCCGGCACCTCGACCGGCAGCGGCCGGGCGCCGGCCGCGCGCACCGCCTCGGCCACCGCGTCGGCGTACGCCTTGACCGGCCGGGCGTGCACCACGGCGACCTGCGCCGCGCCACCGACCAGCCGCGGCAGGTCGCCGAGCAGGCCGCGGCCGACCAGGACCTGGTACGGCCGATCGCCGCCCACCTCGATCGTGGTCACCATGCCGGCCGCCTGCATGTCAGCGCGCCCGCCGGACGAGCGTGGTGGTCAGCGTGACGCCGTGGCTCATCGGTCCATCTCCTCCGGGTCGGCGGGCGATGGCTGCTCGGTGCTCCGCCCAGCGCTGCCAGGGCGGAGGAGGGCGGCGATCTCGTCGGCGATCTCCTCGGGAGTACGCCCGTCGGTGCGCACGGTGTGGGTGGCGACCTTCTCGTAGAGCGGCCGGCGCTGGTCGAGCAGGTGCTTGAGGGTGGCCCGCGGGTTGATCGCGAGCAACGGGCGGCCCTGCCCCAACCCGACCCGCTTGATCGCGTCGGCGAACTCCACCGAAAGGTAGATCACCGTGTGCCCGGCCAGCGCCTCGCGCGTCTGGTCGGCCAGGATCGCCCCGCCGCCGAGGGCGACCACCCCGTCCTGTTCGGCGAGCGCGGCCGCGACGGCCCGCCGTTCGAGCGCCCGGAAATGCTCCTCGCCCTCGTCGATGAAGATCTCCGAGATCGGCTTGCCCGCCTCCGCCTCGACCGCCGCGTCCACATCGTGGAACCCGACCCCGAGCCGCTGCGCGAGCAGCGCGCCGACCGTGCTCTTGCCGGCACCCATCACGCCGACCAGCACGCACACCGGACCAGCCGTCACTGCCCGCCCCCCTCCCACGGAGCCGTCCTGACCACCAGGCCATCCAGGTAGCCGGCGAGGTTGCGGCGCATCTCGGCGACCGAGTCGCCGCCGAACTTCTCGGTGGCCGCCTCGGCGAGCACCAGCGCCACCATGGACTCGGCGACCACCGCGGCGGCGGGCACCGCGCACACGTCCGACCGCTGGTTGATCGCGGTGGCCGGCCTTCCGGTTGCGACATCCACAGTGGACAGCGCTCGGTTCAGCGACGAGATCGGCTTCATCGCGGCCCGCACCCGCAGCGGTTCACCGCTGGTGATACCGCCCTCCAGGCCGCCCGCCCGGTCGGTGAGCCGGCGGACCCCGGTCGCGGTCGGCACGATCTCGTCGTGCGCCGCCGAGCCGCGGGAGCGCGCCTGGGTGAAGGCGTCGCCGATCTCCACTCCCTTGACCGCCTGGATGGACATCAGCGCGGCGGCCAGCCGGGCGTCCAGCTTGCGGTCCCACTGGGTGTGGCTGCCCAGCCCGGGCGGCACCCCGTAGGCGAGCACCTCGACGATCCCGCCCAGCGTGTCCGCGTCCTTCTTCGCCGCGTCCACCTCGGCCACCATCCGGGCGCTCGCGTCCGGGTCGAGGCAGCGCAGCGGGTCCGCGTCGATCCGCTCGGCGTCCTCCGGCAGCGGTCGCAGGCCCGGCTTGACGGCGACCGAGCCCAGCTCCACCACGTGCGACACGATCGCGATGCCCAGCGCCTGGCGGAGCAGCGCACGCGCCACCGTGCCGATCGCCACCCGGGCCGCGGTCTCGCGGGCGCTGGCCCGCTCCAGGATCGGGCGCGCGTCGGTGTAGCCGTACTTCTGCATGCCGGCCAGGTCGGCGTGGCCGGGGCGGGGCCGGGTCAGCGGCGCGTTACGGGCCAGGTTCGCCAGCTCGGCCGGGTCGACCGGGTCGGCCGCCATCACCGCCTGCCACTTGGGCCACTCGGTGTTGCCGACCCGGATCGCCACCGGGCTGCCCAGCGTCACCCCGTGCCGGACCCCACCGATGATCTCGACCTGGTCCTGCTCGAACGACATCCGGGCGCCGCGGCCGTAGCCGAGCCGGCGGCGGGCCAGCTCCCGCGCAACGTCGCCGCTCGTCACCTCGACCCCGGCCGGCACCCCGTCGAGGACGGCGACGAGCGCGGGCCCGTGCGACTCACCCGCGGTCAACCAGCGCAACACGCCGCCAAGTGTTTCACGGCCGGCTCGCTACCCACCCAGCCGCCTACCCACCAGATCCTCGATGCGACGCAGGTGCGCCAGGGCCCGGTCCAGGTCGGCCAGCGCCGGCGGGTCGAGGCCGGCCAGCGCCTCGGCGAGGACCGCCCGGCGCCGCGCCGCGTACTCGGCCAGCTGGCGGCGCGCCTCCGCGGTGAGATCGAGGCGGACCACGCGCCGGTTGCCCGGATCCCGGGTGCGGGTGAGCAGGCCGGCGCCGGCGAGCTCGCCGACCAGGGTGCTGACCGTGTTCGCGGCGATGCCCAGCAACTCGGCGGCCTCCTTGACGCTGACGCCCGGGTGCCGCTCGACCAGGCGCAGCAGCCCGACCTGCGCGTCGGGCAGGCCGGTGCCGGCGCGCCGCAGCGCGTAGTGCAGCCGGGCGACCACCCCGCTGAGGCCGTCCGCGACATGTGACGCGTTCAACGACTCTGGCATCAGAGCTATTGTCACCGGAATGACGAGCCGTAGCAGGGCCCTGGCCCTGCTGACCATCCTCGGCGCGCTGACCGCGGTCGGGCCGCTGTCGATCGACATGTACCTGCCGGCGTTCCCGCGCATCGCGGACGACTTCGACGCCTCGGCCGCACAGGTCCAGCTCTCCCTGACCGCGTGCATGGTCGGGCTCGGCGGCGGCCAGCTGCTCGCCGGCCCGCTCAGCGACCGGTGGGGGCGCCGCCGGCCGGTGCTCGTCGGCGTGGCGGCGTACGCGGTGACCTCGGTGCTGTGCGCGCTCACCCCGTCGATCGAGGCCCTGGTCGGGCTGCGGGTGGTCCAGGGGCTGGCCGGATCGGTCGGCGTGGTCGTCGGCCGGGCGGTGGTCCGGGACCTCTACTCCGGGGTCGCCGCCGCCAAGTACTTCTCCCGGCTGACCATCGTGTTCGGTCTGGCCCCGGTCGCCGCGCCGCTGCTGGGCGCCCTGGCGCTGCGGGTGACCTCGTGGCGGGGCATCTTCGCCGTGCTCGCCGCGATCGGTGTCCTGCTCTTCGCAGGCGTGCTGCGGCTGCTCCCGGAGACCCTGCCCGAACAGCGGCGCAGCGCGAGCGGGCTGCGGCAGACCGTCCGGGCCGCCCGAATCGTCGTCGCCGACCGGCGCTACGTCGGCTTCGCGCTGGCCCAGGCGCTCGCCTTCGGCACCCTGTTCGCCTACATCGCCGGCGCGTCGTTCGTGATCCAGGACGCGTTCGGCGCCTCGGCGCAGACGTACGCGCTCATGTTCGGCGGGAACGCGCTCGGGATGGTGGTGCTCAGCCAGGTCAACGCCCACCTGCTGGACCGCCTGCAGCCCAGCACGCTGCTGGGCGCCGCCCTGGTGACGAACCTGGCCGCGACCGCCGGGCTGGTACTGGTGTCCGGGGCGCACAGCCTCGCCGCGCTGGGCGCCCTGCTGTTCGTCGCGGTCGCCACCGTCGGGATGGTCATGCCGAACGGCACCAGCCTGGCCCTGGAAGGCCACCCGGAGCGGGCCGGGACCGCGGCGGCGCTGCTGGGCGCGACGCAGTCCGCGACCGGAGGGCTGGTCGCGCCGCTGGTGGGGTTGGCCGGCGAAGGCACCGCCCGGCCGATGGCGTTGGTCATGCTGTCGTGCTCGGTCCTGGCGATGGCCGCGTTCGCGGTCGCCGGGCCCGCGCGAGCGCGTCGCGCATCGCCGGCACCGGAGCCGGTACGCCGGTGAACTGCTCGAACTGGCCGACCGCCTGCGCCAGCAGCAGATCCAGGCCGGAGACGATCCGGCAGCCGGCGGCCTGGGCCGCGGCGGCCAACGGGGTCGGCCACGGGTCGTAGACCACGTCGAAGAGCACAGTAGACGGTCGCCAGTGGATGATCAGGTGGTCCGCGACGCCCTTCGGTACCGTGGAGATCACCACGTCGGCCTCGCCGCACCGCGCGGCGTCCGTCCACAGTGCCCCAGTCAGTGGTACGCCCACCGCGCGCAGCTGATCGATCGCCTCCGGCCGGCGGGCGTACACCGTGATGGCGCCGGGGCAAAGCGCCTGCGCGGCGGCCAGGGCGGCCCGTGCGGTCCCGCCGGCCCCGAGCACCGCCACCGACCGCGCCGTGGTCACCCCGGCCGCCCGCAGCGCCTCCACCATCCCCGGCACGTCGGTGTTGTCCGCGTACCAGGAGCCGTCGGCCCGGCGCACCAGGGTGTTGGCGGCGCCGACCGCGGCGGCGACCGGCGAGACCTCGCCGGCCACCGCGAGCGCCACCTCCTTCAGCGGCATGGTCAGCGACAGCCCCGCCCACTCCGGGCCCAGCCCGGCGACCAGGTCCGGCAGCTCGGCTTCGGCGCACTCGATCGCCGCGTACGACCAGCCGGTCAACCCGGCGGCCGCGTATCCGGCGTTGTGGATGACCGGGGAGAGCGAGTGCGCGATGGGCTTGCCCAGCACCGCGGCCCGGTGGACCTGCGTCACCTCAGAGCACACCGTTCTTGCGCGCCGTGGCCTTGTTCCGTTCGTGCTCAGCCAGCGTGGTGGCGAACGCGGAGTGGCCCTGCTTGTCGATGGCGACGAAGTACAGCCAGCCACCCTTCGGCGGGCGCATCGCCGCCTCCAGGGCGGCCTTGCCCGGGCTGTTGATCGGCGTCGGAGGCAACCCCTTGTACACGTACGAGTTGTACGGGTTGCTCCTGTCGTCGAGCTCCGACTGCAACAAGTCCTTCGACGCCTTGGTGGGCTTGCCCGCCAGCTCCAACCCGTAGTTGATGGTCACGTCGAACTGCAGGCAGCCACAGTCGAACTTGCCGGTGTAGACCCGGTTGTACGCGACCCGGGCAATCTTGCCGAGGTCCTCCGGCACCCCGGCCTCGGCCTGGGCGAGTGAGGCGACCATCAGCGCCTCGTACGGCGAGATACCACCCCGCTCGGCCTGCACCGTATCGACAAACTTCATTTCGTCGGCGACCTGGAGGAACTGGGCGACCATCTGCCGGAGCATCTCCTCGGCGGTGGCGTCCGGGTCGAAGTCGTAGGTGGCCGGGAACAGGAAGCCCTCGACCGACAGGGTCACCTTCTTGCCGTCGGTGCGGTTGAACCAGAAGTCCGGCACGCCGAGCTTCTTCGGGTCCTTGGCGGCCGCGGCGAACTGCGCCACCGGGATGCCGGTCGCCTTGGACAGCAGACTGAAGGTCTGCTTGACGGTGCGGCCCTCGGGGATGGTCACCTTGGTGACCACCTTGTTCTTCAGGTCCAGCAACAGCTTCAGCGCCTCGGCAGCGCGCATCTTGGTGCGTAGCCGGTAGAAGCCCGGCTGGATGTTCTGGCTACGCGGATCCTTCTCGGCCGCCTCGATGAAGGCCTTCGCGCTCTTCACCACGTCCGCGTGGTACAGCGTGTTGGCCATGTCGGTGATGGTGTCGCCGCTCTTGATCTCGACCCGGACCTGCCCGGTCCCGGCGGTCGTGTAGTCCGGTGCGTGGAAGAACCCGCGCACCCGGTCGTACCCGTACCAGGCGCCGCCGCCGAGGGCGGCGAGCAGCAGGAACGACAGCAGGAAGGCGACCGGGGTCCGGACCCGCCCGCCGCGCCCCTTCTTCCC
>JADGHA010000302.1 GCA_019689695.1 Micromonosporaceae bacterium
TCCCTCGGCCGTCGGTGCCGTGCCGGCCGCTGGCTGGGGGCAGGCCCCGGCCGTCGGTGTCGGACGGCCGACGCCCGGCGCCCGGGCTTACCGGGTAACGGGGCGCCTCCGGGTCGCGGACGTCCGGCGTCGCAGAGTAGCGAGCGATCTCGCCGGTGTTGCGCGGGTTCGGGGGCCCGGGGTACCGGACGATCTCCCCGGTGTTGCGCGGGTCCGTCGCTCCCCGGTAACGGGGCATCTCGCCGGTCTCCCCGGGGCGTCGCGACGCGCGGCCGGTGTCCCATCCGGCACTTGGCGGACGGGGCGTCTCGGTCGCCGGGTCACGGTACTTCGCGATCTCGCCGGTGCTGCCCGAGTAGCCTCGACCGGCGGGTGCGTCCACGCCGGCGCGGTAGTAAGCAGGGCTGCCCGGCGTTCCGGTGGCCCCGGCGGGGGTCTCCTCGGCCCGGCCGCGGTACCGGACGATCTCGCCGGTGTGGCCACCCCGTTGGGGGTACCTGGGGACCTCCGTCGTGCCCACCCGATGGGCGGGCGGCTCGCCGGTCACCGGTGGTGTATACCGCACGATCTCCCCGGTGCTCGCCGGCCCGGTGTCCAGGCGGGCGTCGCGCCGGAACTCGCCGGTGTCGTACGGCCGGTACGGCGCCCGCCACCCGCCGTCCGAGCTGCGGTAGCCGCCGTCGGAGGTGCGCCAGCCGCGCTCCGGTGCCCCGTAGCCCGGGTCGGTACGTGCGCTCTCCTCCGCGCGTGGACCCCGGGTCGGGCGCCAGACCCGACCACGGATGCTGGCGATGGGGTCCGGTGGGGAGTTGCGTCCGTCCGGACCGCCCGCGGGATTCTGGGCGCCGTACGGCGTGCCGCCGTGGGGCGGGCCGGCACGGTAGATGGTGCCGCCACCATCCGTGCCGTCATCGTCACGCACGGGATAGCTGTCCGAGTCGTAGGCGGCATCCCGGTATTCGGTCACGTCGTAAGCCTCCGGTCGCACCCAACCGCTGTCCGGTGGGGTACGTAAGTGGGGGTCGCGCGGATCGCGTGGATCGCGCATGTCATACGCCCACTCCGGGTGGTCCACGGCCGGAGCGTGACCGTTCTGGTACGAGCCTGCAATCCCCTGCCCAGCCAAAGATCGGCAAACTGCTATGTACTTCGGATGTCGCGGCGCAGAAACTATTTTTTCTCCACACCGTGTGGATCAGTTTTGGGCTGCTCACACGCTGTGCCAGTCTACTGTCCCCAGCCTGTTTACACAGGCTGTGCACAGGACGGCGCACATGGCCAGGCCCGTGTGTCCACAGGTTGTCCCGAGCCTCGTCCACCGGGCCGTTTGAGCAGGCGTGCCGCTGTCCCGTACGGTGGTCGCTCGACCTGCGCTGGACGCACCGGCCTGCGAGCCGGCTGGCCCCCCTCGGCCGCTGGTGGGCCCGCGTCCCGGCAGGCTTGTCGCGGCCGGTGTCCACAGTGCCGGGTGCGGCGTTGTCGTACCCATGAGGTACGCGTTAGGGGGTTCGCTGCGGCGAAGGGTGGAGGGGGACGTGTCGGTCACCGACGACGTGCGGTCGGGAGGCGTGCCTCCTGCCGGTCCACCGCCCGGGGAGGGTGGCGGCGCGTACGAGCGCACCCCACCCCAGGACATCGCCGCCGAGCAGTGCGTGCTCGGCAGCATGATGCTGTCCAAGGACGCGATCGCGGACGTTATCGAGATCCTCCGGTCCGGCGACTTCTACCGGCCGTCGCACGTCACGATCTTCGACACGATCCTGGAGATGTACGGCCGCGGCGAGCCGGCCGACATGGTTACCGTTGCCGCGGCCATGACCGACGCCGGCACGCTGCAGCGGGTCGGCGGCGTGTCGTACCTGCACGACCTGGTATCCAGCGTGCCGACCGCGGCGAACGCGGCGTACTACGCGCGCATCGTCGCGGAGCGGGCGGTGCTGCGGCGGCTGGTCGAGGCGGGCACCCGGATCGTCCAGCTCGGGTACGGGTCGGCGGCCGGCGCCGGGCGAGACGTCGACGACATCGTGGACCTGGCCCAGCAGGCCGTGTACGACGTCACCGAGCGACGGGTCAGCGAGGACTTCGCCGTGCTCGCCGACCTGCTGCAGCCGACCCTCGACGAGATCGAGGCGGTGGGCGCGCAGGCCGGGGTGATGACCGGGGTGCCGACCGGGTTCACCGACCTGGACCGCCTGCTCAACGGACTGCACCCGGGGCAGCTGATCGTGGTCGCCGGCCGGCCGGGCCTGGGCAAGTCAACCGCGTCGATGGACTTCGCCCGGAACGCCGCGGTCCGGCACAACCTGGCCAGCGCGATCTTCTCCCTGGAGATGAGCAAGGTCGAGATCGTCATGCGGCTGCTCGCCGCCGAGTCCCGGGTGCCGCTGCACGTGCTGCGCTCCGGCCAGCTCTCCGACGACGACTGGACCAAGCTGGCCCGGCGGATGGGTGAGATCAGCGAGGCGCCACTGTTCGTGGACGACACCCCGAACATGACGCTGATGGAGATCCGGGCCAAGGCGCGCCGGCTCAAGCAGCGCCACGACCTGAAGCTGATCGTGGTGGACTACCTGCAGCTGATGACCTCACCGAAGCGGGTGGAGAGCCGCCAGCAGGAGGTGGCCGAACTGTCCCGGGGTCTCAAGCTGCTGGCCAAAGAGGTGGAGTGCCCGGTGGTCGCGGTCAGCCAGCTCAACCGCGGTCCCGAGCAGCGCACCGACAAGCGCCCCCAGCTGTCCGACCTGCGCGAGTCGGGCTGCCTGACCGCGAGCACCCGAGTCGTCAGGGCGGACACGAATGACGAGGTGACCCTCGGGGATCTGCTGGCCAGCGGGGCGCGGGACATCCCCGTGTGGGCTCTGGACGAGCGCCTCAAGTACGTGCCCCGCACCATGACCCACGTATTCCCCAGTGGACAGAAGGAGGTCTTCCGGCTCCGCCTGGCGTCCGGGAAGGAGATCGAGGCGACCGCCAACCACCCGTTCCTCACCTTCGACGGCTGGACCCCGCTGGGGAGGTTGGCCATCGGCTCCCGGGTCGCGGTGCCGCGCCACATTCCGCCCCCGTTGGCGATCGGGCCGCGGGACGACGCTGAGGTCATCCTCCTCGCGCACCTGCTGGGGGGCGGCTCGTTCCTGCCAGGCGAACCGATCAGGTACGCGAGCCGGGACGAGGCGAATCTGGCCGCGGTCTCGTCAGCGGCCGCCAGCCGGTTCGGCATCACCGCCGACCGGGAGTACGCAGCGGCAGGCGTCACCACGCTCCGGCTGCCCGCGCCCCACCGGCCGGCTGAGGGCCGCGAGCACCCGATCGCGGAATGGCTGGACAGCTTCGGCCTCTTCGGTAAGCGGTCGCACGAGAAGTTCGTCCCGTCGCCGATCTTCAGCCTGCCCAAGGAACAGGTCGCCCTCTTCCTCCACCACCTCTGGGCAGCCGGCGGCTCGGTGACTGTCACCGGTGCAGGGGACGGCGGCCACATCTCCTTCGCATCGACCAGCCGCCGGATGCTGGAGGATGTCTCGCGCCTTCTCCTTCGGTTCGGCATCACCGCACGCCTCGGGTCGGCCACCCCGCACGATCACAGGCCGCAGTACACGCTCGACATCTCCGGCCGCGACGACCAGCTTCGCTTCCTGCGCAGGATCGGCGTCCAGGGAGCGCGGGCCGCGGCCTGCCAGCGGCTGCGGCCCGCCCTGGAGCAGCTGGCCAGCAACTCCCACATCGACACGATTCCGCAGGAGGTATGGAGCCGGGTCGAGGCGGTCCTCACGGATCGGCGCGCGGGCCACCAGGATCGTGCCGCCGTCGCGGCCAGTACCCGGGCGGGCGGCGGTGCGTCGTGGAAGCAAGCTCCGAGCCGGCAACCCATGGCCCGCGTCGCCGAGGTCCTGGACTCGGCCGATCTCGAACTCCATGCCACCAACGACGTCCTCTGGGACGAGGTCGTCGCGATCGAGTCACTTGGCCTGCGGGACGTCTACGACGCGACCGTCCCGGGCCTGCACAACTTTGTCGCGAATGGGATAGCTACCCACAATTCCATCGAGCAGGACGCGGACGTGGTCATCCTGCTGCACCGGGACGACTACTACGACAAGGAGTCGCCCCGGGCCGGCGAGGCCGACTTCATCGTCGCCAAGCACCGTAACGGGCCCACCGACACGGTGACCGTCGCCGCCCAGCTGCACCTGTCCCGCTTCGTCGACATGGCCGTCGTCTGAGTAATGCCCGTGGCCGGGGCGCGCCGGACACGGGCAAGGACTGGTCAGTCGAACAGCTCACTGAGAAAGCTGCGCCGCCGGCGGTGGCGGTAGTGGCCGTGGTAGTGCCCGTGGTAGCCGTAGTGCGGCTGACCGTACCCGGGCGCCGGCGGGTAGGGCTGCGGGGGCGGTGGTGCGTACTGGCTGGCCGGTGCCGGTGCCGGCTGCTGGTGCCGGCGGTTCCAGGCCGCCTCCGCCTCGAAGATCTTCTCCAGCTCGCCCCGGTCGAGGAAGATGCCCCGGCACTCGGTGCACTGGTCGACGGTCACTCCGCTGCGCTCGTACTGACGCATCAAGCCATGGCATTTCGGACATGTCATTTCCATGGCCCGACGGTACCGGCCGCTGTCACGCCCGCCCTGCCAACCGATCTACCACCTCGGCATCGGCGACCTGATGGAAGTCCCGGTAGAACCGGCCAACCGCGTCGAACCTTGCCGGCTGGAGCGGGCAGACCACCTCGTCCGCGACCGCTGCCAGCGCCGTCGCCGCCTCCGGTGCGCCCACCGGGGCGGCGAGTACCACCCGTGCGGCACCGAGCCGGCGGGCCGCCGCCACCGCGGCGCGGGCGGTGGCGCCGGTGGCGAGGCCGTCGTCGACCAGGATCACCGTACGGCCGGTCAGGTCGAGCGGGCCGCGGCCGGGCCGGAACACCGCCTCCCGCTGCCGCAGCAGCTCCGCTTCGCGCCTCACCACCTCGGCGATGTCGGCCTCCGGCAGGCGGCCGGCGATCTCGTTGTTGAGCACCTGCACACCACCGGGCGCCAGCGCCCCGAACGCCACCTCGGCCGCGCACGGCACCCCGAGCTTGCGTACCACCAGTACGTCCAGCGGTACGCCCAGCCGTTCGGCGACCACCGCCGCGACGAGGACGCCGCCGCGCGGCAGGCCGAGGACCAGCACGTCGGGCCGCTCCGCGTAGCCGCGGAGCAGGCCCGCAAGCACCTCGCCGGCCGCGGCGCGGTCCCGGTACGTCCTGGTCACACCTCAGGTGTACGCCGGCGGGTGGCCCGGGTCGACCGGGTGGCGATTTGAATTGCCGGGAGCGGGCCGGTTCACTGGCCGGGTGACCTCAGCGCCGCAGCAGCGTGCGGGTGCCTGGACGCGGGTGGACCAGGCCGCCGGCGGACTCGCCGTCGACCTCGGCCTCTACGCCCTCTCCGCCGCTTTCGCCGGCGTCACGGCGGCCACCTCGACCCTCTTGCCGCACCGGGCCTGGGGCGCGGTCGCCGTCTGGGGTTATGCCGCGGCCAGCCTCGCCGTCGTGGTCCAGCTGCTGATCC
>JADGHA010000303.1 GCA_019689695.1 Micromonosporaceae bacterium
ACGGCGGCGGCGGGATTGCGGGTTAGCCGGGTGGGATGTGAAGGCGGGTGGGGAAATAGCGGAATCCCGCGGGCGGCTCCGGTGCGTAGTACCTGGTATGAGGGTGTCCGACGAGGCGTTGCTCGCCGGCATGGCCGCGGGGGACCGGGAGGCGGCCGCGGCATTTGTCCGCCGGTTCCAGGCCCGCGTGTACGGATTGGCGGTGGCCGTCGTCGGGGTGCCCGCGCAGGCCGAGGAGATCGCGCAGGAGACGTTCGTGCGAGCGTGGCGCAACGCCGGGGGGTACGACCCGAGGCGCGGGCGGGTGGCCACCTGGCTGCTCACCATCGCCCGCAACTCGGCGGTGGACGTGCTGCGGCTGCGCCGCGACGTGCCGGTCGAGCCGCAGGCGCTGGTGGCCGTGCTGACCGCGCCCGGCGAGACCGAAGTGGACGGTGAGGCGGACCGGGTGGCGGACGTGGTCCGGGTCCGCGACGCGCTGCGCGAGCTGCCCCGCGAGCAGGCCACCGCGGTGGTCATGTCGGTCTTCTACGGGCTGACCGCCGGGGAGATAGCCGAGAGGGAGAAAATTCCGCTAGGCACTGCCAAGACCCGGATCCGTGCCGGCCTGGGGAGGTTGCGCGACAGGTTGGGAGTGGACCATGGCTGAGCGTCGGGGCTGCATGCAGGTCGCCGACCTGCTGCCTGAGGTCGCCACCGGCGCGGCCGCCGGCGCCGACCGGGCCCGGGTGCTCCGGCACCTGGCCGGGTGCGCCGACTGCCGGCGCGAGTTGGAGGAGCTGGCGCGCACCGCGGACGACCTGCTGCCGCTGGTGCCGGAGCGGGAGCCGCCGGCCGGGTTCGAGGCTGCGGTGCTGGCCCGTTTGGCACCGCCCGCCACGGTGGTCGGGCTGCGCCCGCGGCGACGGGCGTTGCGGCTGGCGGTCCAGGCCGCCGCGGTGGTGGTCGCGGCGGTGCTCGCCGGCGGCCTGGTCTGGTGGCACACCTCGGCGGACCGCCGGCTCGCCGCCGAGTACCGGCAGACCCTGGCCGTGGGCGACGGCAGCTACCTGCGCGCGGCGCCGGTCACCACACGCTCCGGCACGGTTGTCGGGCACCTGTACGCGTACCAGGGCCACCCGTCGTGGATCTACGTGACGGTCACCGGCGCACCCGAGCCCGGGCGGTACGCGGTCCGGCTGACCGCCGAGGACGGCCGGCAGTGGGAGCTCGGGGAGTGCGTGGTGCAGCGGCGGTACTGCGGTGCCGGGGCGACTATCAGCATCCCGGTCGACCAGATCAGCGCGGTCCGGCTGGACCAGCCCACCGGCGGCCCCGGCATGGTGGCCCAGTTGGGCTGACCCGGCCAGCGTCCACCGTTCAGTATTGGTTACGAGATAACCTGCGGTGGACGCATGGCTGGGAGGTGGCGTTGGGTGCGTCGGATGTCCCCCCGATCGGCGCGCGCATCCGCGCGCAGCGGCTGCGCCGCGGCGTCACCGTGCGTGGCCTGGCCCGCGACGTCGGCGTCTCGCCCAGCCTGATCTCGCAGATCGAGACCGATCGCAAGAGCCCTTCGGTGAGCACGCTCTACGCGATCACCACCGCGCTCGGCATCTCGGTCGAGGAGCTGTTCGTCCCCAACGGCGACGGCCGTCCACAGGCAGGTTCGCCGCCGGGCCCGGCCCCCCCGGGCGCCCGGGGGGCCGGCCGGGCGGGGCCGGTGGCGGGCCCGGGCCAGCGCCGGGTGGTCACATTCGATTCCGGGGTGACCTGGGAGCTGCTGGGCCAGGTGCCCCGCGCCCAGCTGGAGTTCCTGCTGATCACCTACCCGCCCGGCGGGTCCTCGGCCCGCTCCGGCCTGCTCATGCGCCACTCCGGTACCGAGTGCGGCTACCTGCTGCGCGGCGAGCTGGTGCTGACCCTCGGGTTCGACGAGTACCGGCTGACCGCGGGCGACTCGGTCTCGTTCGACTCCGCCACACCGCACGCCTACCGCAACGACGGCACCGAGCCCGCGGTGGGCGTCTGGTTCGTCCTGGAACGCCCGCCCGGGTCGGCCGGGACGCCCCTCTGATCGCCGCCGATGTTCTGTCCTGTCGATGTTCAGTCCTATTGCAAACGTGTGAACCAGGAGCATACACTCACGCCACTGTGACCGCGATCACGCCTAGCGGGCGTGGAAGGGCGGTGCCATGCGATGAGCGACATCGGGCGGGACGCGAACGCGGGCGGGGGAGCAACAGCACACGACGGCGTGTCCCGGCGCAGCGTGGTCAAGGCCGGCGCCACGGCTGGGGCGGCGGCGGTAGCGGGCGCGGTCACCGCCCCTGCGGTCGCGGCCGCGCACCACGGCACCGCGCACCACGGCCGGGCGACCCGGCCCGCGGACAGCCTGATCCTGCACAACGGCGCCATCCACACCATGGACTCCCGGGGCACCGTGGCCCGCACCGTGGCCATCCGCGACGGGAGGATCGTCTACGTCGGCGGCAGCGAGAAGGCGGCCCGCCGGCTCTTCCCCGAACCGCCCAGGAGCATCGACCTGCACGGCCGGACGGTGATCCCGGGCATCATCGACTGTCACAACCACATCGTGCTGATGGGCAACCGGCCCGGCCGCCACACCCCGCTGGAGAACGCCTACTCCGTCGCCGACGTGGCGCGGACCTACGCCGCCCGGGCCCGCTCGGTTCCGCCCGGCGAGTTCATCACCACCATCGGCGGATTCCACTTCAACCAGTTCGCCGAGCGGCGGCTGCCCACACTGTCCGAACTGGACGAAGCGGTGCCGCGGCACCCGGCGTACATCTCGGTCGGGTTCAGCGGCCCGTCGGTCACCAACAGCCTCGGCAAGGCCTTCTTCGAGCAGGCCGCCGAACCGGTGACGGTGGGCGCGGACGGGGCCATCGCGGCCGGCCTGGAGACCGGAAAGGCCACCCTGGCGCTGCGCCGGACGCTCACCTTCGAGCAGCGCAAGCGGGGCGTGCGCGACGCGATGGCGTACGCGGCCAGCGTCGGCGTCACCACACATCTGGACCAGGGCGCCTTCCAGGCGACCGGCACGCCGGCCGACGGCGCCGCGCACGAGGACAACTACACCATGCACCTGCCGTTCCTGGCGGTCTACGCCGATGGCGAGGCCAGTATCCGGCTGCGGATCAACTTCCTGCACATGGACACCGACCCGGCGCTGCCGGGACTGACCGAACGGCTGCGCAACGCGTTCCCGTTCTTCGGTGACGACCTGGTGCGCACCGGCGGCATCGGCGAGTTCATCGCCGCCGGGCTCGGCCCGACCTGGCTGGAGGCCGCCCGGCGGGTGGCCGCCGCCGGCTGGCGGGCCGAGGTGCACTCCCTGACCACCACCGACTTCCAGACCGAGATCGAGGGGTTCGAGGCGGTCCATGCGCAGACGCCGATCACCGGCCTGCGCTGGGTGGTCGCCCACGTACCGTTCATCACCCGGGAGTACGTCGACCGGCTGCACGCCCTCGGCGGTGGCGTCAACCTCACCGGCTGGCGCTACCTGACCGGCACCGCGACCAGCGCCGGCCCGCCGTTCCGCATGATCGTCGACAGTGGAATCCACGCCGGCATGAGCTCCGACGGCATGCAGATCGCGCCGATGAACCCGTTCATCCACGCGTACTACGCCGTCACCGGACGCAACGCGCTCGGCGAGGTGATCAACGCCGGGCAACAGATCACCCGTGAGGAGGTGCTCGCCCTCTACACCCGGCGCAACGCGTGGTTCCTGGGCGGGCCCGACGAGGACCAACTGGGCACGATCGAGGTCGGCAAGCTCGGCGACCTGGTGGTGCTGAACCGCGACTACTTCACGATCGGAGTGGCTGACCTGCGCCAGGTGCGGTCCGTGCTGACCGTGCTGGGCGGGAAGGTCGTACACAGCTTGAAGGGTTGACCGATGCGTTTCACCCGCTCCCGCGCTCTGACCGCGCTCGCCGCCGCGCTGCTGGCGGTGGCCGCGACCGGCTGCGAGTCGAAGTCCTCCGGCGGCGGCGCCGCGCCTCAGGCCAGCGGCGCGCCGATCGTGGTCGGCTCCACCCTGTCGCTGTCCGGTGCGTTCGCCGCCACCGGCATGATCCACAAGATCGCCGGCGAGGAGTTCGTCGACCGGCTCAACGCGGCCGGCGGCCTGCTCGGCCGGCCGGTCAAATGGGTGGTCCGCGACGACGAGTCCGACCAGGCCAAGGTGGCCACCCTCTACGAGCAGCTGATCAGCCAGGACAAGGTGGACCTGATCATCGGCCCGTACGCCACGCCGAACATCCTGTCCGCGATGGCGGTCGCCGCCCGGCACGGGTACGTCATGCCGCAGCACACCGCGGTGATCGCACCGCTGCTGACCTACCCCTGCCAGTTCCCCGCCTGGTCGCTCGGCCCTACCCCGAACGAGTTCGTGCCCAACCAGCTGTTCGACGCGGTGGCGAGCCTGCCGTCCCCGCCGAAGCGGGTGGCGATCGTGACCAACCAGAACGGCTCCACCGACTTCGTGTCGTACGGCTCGGGCAACAACAAGACCGGCATGGTCTCCATCGCCAGGCAGCGCGGGCTGGACCTCGTCCTCGAGGTGCGTTACCCGCCCACCACCACGGACTGGGCGCCACTGGCCGCCCGGATCCGCGACGCCAAGCCGGACCTGCTGATCAACGACGGCCTCGGCGTGGACCCGGTGAACCTGCTGCAGGCGATGGCGCAGCTGAACTACAAGCCCCCGATGATGTTCAGCCTCTTCCCGTCCCCTGGCCCGCCGCTCGGGCTCGGCGCCACCGCGGAAGGGCTGCTGTCGGTGACCATCTTCGAGCCGAACAAGCCCACATTGGACAAGCTGGGCGCCGAGGCGACCGAGATCGTCAACGAGTTCAAGACCCGGGCGACCGCGGCGAAGCTGCCCTACACGGTCTTCGAGACGCAGGCCGCGGCCTCCTGGAACGCCTGGGAGATCCTGGTTGCCGGGGTGAAGGGCGCCGGCAGCCTGGACCAGAAGGCGATCTGCGACAAGCTGCACGCCGATGGCGCGGACACCACGTTCAGCGGCCACCTCACGTTCGATCCCGCCAAGAACAACTTCTGGGAGACCACCTCGGCGATCAAGCAGATCCAGAACGGCGACTGGGTCACCGTCTGGCCGGCCGACCGGGCCGCCGCCCAGCTGCGCCCACCCGCGTCATGACCCGACCACCCGTGCACCCTCCGGGAAGGTGCCGCAACAAAGATCAACAGGCCTCCGTCGTCCCGGGAAGTGCGGGCGTATGACGACACTTCAGGCAGCGCTGAGCGGCGCGCTCATCGGCGGGCTGTACGCGTTGATGGCGGCCGGCCTGTCGGTGACCTGGGGTGTGCTGCGGGTCATCAACCTGGCCCACTTCGCCATGATCCTGCTCGGCGCGTACCTCACCTTCGAGATCGCGTCGTCGTGGCGGATCGACCCGATCCTCACCGTCGCGGTGACGGCGCCGGCGATGTTCGTCGCCGGCGCCCCCCGGCAGTGGCCCGTCGACCCGCGGCGCCTCGCCGAGTTCACCA